>VGJF01000312.1 GCA_016867585.1 Candidatus Aminicenantota bacterium
ATTCAGGATGACGAGGTAGTCGAAAAGCAGGGCCAGGCCGGCCAAGGGGATGAGAACCGCGGCGACGGTCAAAGCCCCGAGAAATGAACCGAGGAGGTCCCAGCCGTAGCCCAGCCCCGACTGTTCCCGCCGCGGCAGTCCAAGGACTTGGGCGGCGACGAAGAAACCGCCGTTCGCGTACCCGAGAAGGCCGAGAAACAGATAGAAGACGATCTCCGGCAGGGCCGTCCCCATCGCCGCCCGGGCGGCGAGGAGGAGAAGGACGATGACGGCTTGGCGGACGATGAGCGAAGCCGGTCGCAAAGAGCGCGCCATCGCCGCCCGGAACGCTCCGGCCGCGAGTCCGGCCATGAAGGCGGCCAGGAGCAGGGCGAGGCGCTCGTAGACGCAGCCGAAACGGGCCTGAAACCAGACGACGATCATGACTTCCGCGGCGAGGCTGGTCAGGCCGAGGACGGCCAACGGGCCGCAAAGGGCCGGCCGTCTTCTCCTCCGGAACGCGGCCAGGAGGAGGGCGGCCGCCAGAACGGCGAGGGGAACATCAAGAAGCAGACGGGTCGGGACGGAGGCCAGGGCTTCGAGAATCCCCTTTCGTCCGCCGCGGAACTGGCTGCTCCAAAGGACGCCGTAGAAATAGTAGCTCACCGGCCTCAGGTCGGTGTTCACTTGGCCGGCGGCCTCGGCCAAGGCTTCGGCCAGCCGTTCGACCCGCCGCGGATCGAGCCGGTTGCGGAGCACGGCCGGGCTGACCGCCGCCGCCCGAAGGCCCAGGGCCCGGGCCCTTTCTCCGAGTTCGACGGGGTCGAGCGAGAGCGGCCTGTCGGAAGCCAGGAAGATGTTCGTCTCCCCCGGGACGACGCGGACCTCCGGGAAGACGGCCTTCAGGGTCGTCCGGAGGGCCCCCAAGAATCGCCGAAGGGCGGGGCTCTGATAATTCTCGGCCGAGGGGACGCGGAAGGAGAAGACTCCGTCCGGATCGAGCCTCTCGCGGACGGCCCTGAAGAACTCGATCGAGTAGTAGCGGTTGAGCTGGGCCGTGGCCGGTTCGGGAAGGTCGACGAGGACGGCCTCGAAGGTCCCTTCGGCTCGTTCGAGAAAAGCCCGTCCGTCGGCGAAGCGAAGGGCGACTCTCGGGTCATCGAAGGGGTTTCGTCCGCCGGGCTCGAGATGCGCTCGGGCGATCCGGATGACGGCCGGGTCGAGCTCGACGTAATCGATCCGGGCGTTTGGGTACTTCAAGAGCTCGGCCAAAACGTCCCCCCCTCCGCCGACGAGAAGAATTCGGCCCGCCGCCGGCCTCTGCAGGAGGGCGAAATGGACGGCTTCCTCGGCCGAGGCCGGATCGGGGGTCGTGAAGGACTTGAGGCCGTTGTGGTAGAACGTCGCCTGTTCGGCCTGGCCGAGGACCTGGATCCGGCCGTAGCGGCTGTCCTCGGCCTGGATGAGGTCGAACGGATGCCAGGCGGCCCGTTGGCTCGGTTTGTCGAGGACGGCCAGGGCGGCCAAGGCGGCCAAAGCCGCGAGGCCGAGGCCGGGCGAACGCCGCTTTCCGAAAGTCCAAAAGATGAACAGCAAGGCGCCGGTCCCGCCGACGGCGGCCGCCGCGGCGTTGGCGAAACGGGGAATGAGAAGGTAATAGGCCGCGAGAGCTCCGACGGCCGCTCCGGCCGATTCCCAAGCATAGGTCCGGGTCGTCGGCCCGTCGAGTTTGGCGGCCAAGGCGAACGCAGCGCCCAGGGGGGCGCTCAGAAAGAACGTTAAGATGGAAGCGGCCGCCAGAATCCATCCCGGCCCGAGGAGCTCTCCCGGGGCCAGTCCGAGGGCCGGGTGAATGAGGCGAAGGCCGAGGAATCCGGCCGGGGCCAAGATGAGGACGAGATAGAACAGACGGGACAGGCCGGCGGCCGTCGTCTCCCGGGGCGAGGCCCAGAGGCTCCCCACCCCGCCCCAAAACAGCCAGGCGGCCAGGACGAATCCGTAGGTCATCTCGTTTCCGGCGAAGAGGGCCGAGCACTCCCGGAGAAGGACGATTTGGAGAACGGAAGCCAGGGCTCCGAGGGCGAAGGCGGGTGGAGAGAACCTCAAGCCCACAGGCCGGGGATCGGCGTGCGGCAGGTCGGGCACTTCCCTTCCTTGATGTCGTTCGTCTCGATGTCGAAGACGTACCGGCGGATGAGGGTCCGGCGGCATTTTGGGCAGAAGGTGTTTTCCCCCTCGTGGCCGGGGACATTGCCGATGTAGACGTAATGAAGCCCCTCCTCGATCGCGATCCGGCGAAGCGACTCGAGGGTCGATACGGGCGTCGGCGGGAGGTTCTTGACGAGATACATCGGATGGAAACGGGTGAAGTGGAGGGGGACGTCCGGCCCGATCTCCTTCAGGATCCACACGGCCAGCCGGCGGATTTCGTCGGGGGCGTCGTTGAGCGTCGGGATGACGAGATAGACGAGCTCGAGCCAGACCCGGCTCCGGGCGATGAGCTTGATCGCTTCGAGGACGGGCTTGAGCTCGCCCCGGACGTAGGCGGCGTAGAAGGCCTCGTTAAAGGCCTTGAGGTCGACTTTGACGGCCGAGACGACCTTGGTCAGGGCCTCGAGGGGCTCGGGATTGATATAGCCGCCTGTGACGACGAGGCTTCGGATGCCCCGCTTGCCGCCCTCGACGGCCGCATCATGCATGTACTCGAAGAAGACGACCGGCTCGGAGTAGGTGTAGGCGATCGTCCGGCAGCCGTAATCGGCCGCCGTCCGGGCGACGGCCGCCGGCTCGAGGTCGAAGTGCCGGACTTGTTCGGGGCGGACTTGGGAAATTTCCCAGTTTTGGCAGAATTTGCAGTTGACGTTGCAGCCGGCCGTGGCGATCGAAAAGGTCCGGCTTCCGGGCAGAACGTGGAAAAACGGCTTTTTCTCGACCGGGTCGGCGTTCATGACGCAGGATTTGCCGTAGACGAGCGTGTAGTAGACGCCGCCGTCGTTCTCGCGGACGCCGCAGTAGCCCCGCTCCTTGTCGCCCAAGCGGCAGTGCCGGGGGCAGAGCTCGCACTCGACTTCCCGGTCTTCGAGCTTCTTGTAGTAGCGCGCTTCGACCCGCGACAGGTTCGGGCTCCGGCCGAGCGCGCAGAGGTCGGCGAGGACGCCGCGGACGTTGGCCCCGAGGGCCAAGCCCGTCCCGGCGGCGGCCCGGAAAAATCTTCTCCGCTCCATCCTTGTTATTATACCCTAAAATCGACGAGGCCCCCGATGGGTGGAAGGCTCGGAGCTTCCGGGCTAGACTTCGTCCTCGACGATTTGGATGTTGGCCGTCCCGCCTTTGCCGAGACCGAGCCGTTCGGCGGTGGCGATGTAGGCGGGCGCCCGCTTTTCCTCGGCGAGGGAGGGTAGTCCCTTCGCTTTCCGAAGGCTTTCGATGACCCTCCATCCGACGGCGTCGGCGG
>VGJF01000313.1 GCA_016867585.1 Candidatus Aminicenantota bacterium
AGGAGGTGGGGGCGGCGCCCGTCCTTCCAGGCGTCCCAGTGGCGGATGAAAAGCCGGTCATAAATGCGGCCCGTGGGCTTGCGGGCTTCGACCTCGTCGATCTTAGCCTTCGTCTTTTCCGGAGACAAGCCGGGAAAGACCTCCAGGCTGAAGGCCAGGGTCTTTCCGTCGGGCGAGACGACGAGGTTCCCGACATCCAGGGGCAGGCGGGTTATCGGCTCGGCTTCTCCCCCGTCGGGGCGGATGCGCCAGACCTGGCTCGAGCCCGATCGGGTCGAGAGAAAGTAGATCGACGTCCCGTCGGGCGACCAGCGCGGGCTGAAATCGGCCGCGGGATGGCTCGTCAGGCGGCGGAGGGACCGGCCCTCGAGGTCCGTGAGCCAGAGGTCGGTCCGGCCGCGGTTCGCCTCGAGGTCGGTCTCCCGGAGAGTGAAGACGATCCATTTCCCGTCGGGAGATGCGGCCGGCTCGGAGATCCGGTCCATGGCCAGCATGTCGCGGACGGAGAACGGATGGGTTTCGACCGCGGACGGGGCCGCAACCGCCATCCCCGCGTAGGCGGCCTGGATCGATAAAACGGCCCAAAAAGCGATTGTCTTACGCATTTTTCCTCCTTGGGGTTCGGAAATCGAAGTGTATGCCGCGCCCGGCCGGATGTCAATTTACCGCGGCCGCGTCTCGGTTCGACGCCCGCCTGGCCCGGCGACGCTCGAGGAGCCGGCGGACGCGGTTGAACCGCTCCTTGTCCAGGGGATAGAGCCAGGTCACGACGGCCGTGGCGACGAGGAGCGCCGCCCCGACCGGTCCGATGAGAATCCGGATCCCCCACAGGGCCGAGGCCGGCTGGGTGAAGGCCGTCGCCCCCTTCGGCGGGGCGGCGTAGCCGAGCCAGCCCAGGACCTGCAGGACGATGAAGATGGCGAAGGCCGTGGTCAGCTTCCGGATGAAATTCTTGGCCCCGTAATAAATGCCCTCGTGCCGCTTTCCCGTCCGGAGCTCGTCCCACTCGATGACGTCCGGAAAGATGGCGTCGGGAAGGACGTGGGCGGCCGAGACGCTGACCCCGATGGCCACGGCCAGGACAAGCGTCAAGGCGTAGGCCCCCTGGGGGACGAAGGGGACGACGAGGAGAAGGACGGCCCAGAAGGCCAGGGCGAAGATAAACGACCGGCGCTTGCCGATCCGCTTGGAGAGCATGATCCAGAACGGGAGGACGACCGTCGCCGTGATCATCATGACGCCCAAGACGGCCGAGGCGATGGGGAGCCCCAGGCCCGGCACCTTGGCCAGCAAATCCCCCTTGCCGATCCAATAGATGAGAAGATACGGCAGGACGACGCCGGTCAGGTCGAAGGCGACCCAGTTCAGCATGTAGAGCAGAGTCGCGTAGCGGAAGGGGATGTTTTTCCAGGCGATCCGGACGATCTCCCGCATCGTCACGATCTCCCGGGGCGCGTCCTTGCCGGTCCGCTCCCGGACCGAAAAGAAAATCAGGAGATAGGGAACGGCGGCCGAGGCCCCGAACACCGCCGCCGCGAGGATATAGCCCTGCTGGGACGTCCCGCCCCGGGCCATGACGGCCGTGACGATCATCGGCGCGGCCATGGCCGTGACGATCGAGGCCAGGAAATTGAAAAACATCCGGTAGCCGGCGAGCGAGGTCCGCTCGTCGTAGTCCGGGGTCATTTCAGGCGTCAAGGCATGGAAGGGGACGATGACCAAAGTTTGGAGGGTGTCGCTCAGGGCGTAGGCCAGCATGACCGTGACCATGAGGAGGACTTGGCTCTCGAAGGGCGGCGCCCACCAGAGGACGAGAAAGGCCAACCCGTAGGGCACGGCGAAGATGAGGAGGAACGGGCGGCGGCGCCCCCATCGGGTCCGGGTCTTGTCGCTCAGGACGCCGACGAGGGGGTCGTTGACCGCGTCCCAGATGACGCCGATCAAGACGGCGATCGAGGCCAGCCGGGGATCGAGACGGACGACGTCGGTCAGGAAGATGGCGTAGAAGATCTGGCGGAGGGTGTTGAAGGCGGCCAGCCCCCAGTCGCCCGTCCCGTAAACGATCTTTGTGGAAACCTTGAGCCGACCGTCGAAGGCCTTGGGCATGACTCTCTCCGCGGAGGGAACGCGGGGCTATTCTATCCGAAACCGGGGCGGGGTCAACCCGGCCCGAGACCGACCGCGATCCGGCCATTGAGGAGATCCTCCAACGTTCCGAGCGAAGGCGCCGGGGTTTCGCCGCGGTTTCGCGTTGACTTCCCCCCTCCCCATTGTTATGCTTTGGCCCAACGAGAAGAGGAGAGGCCCATGGCCGTCAATTGCCCCCGCTGCCGACACGACAATCCGGCCGAGACGAAGTTCTGCGGCCACTGCGCCACGCCGCTCGGCCCCGGGGCCTTTCCCACGGAGACGCTCCAGTCCCCGGTCCGGGAGTTGGAGACGGGCTCGATCTTCGCCGGCCGCTACCGGGTCATCGAGGAGCTCGGCCGCGGCGGCATGGGCCGCGTCTACAAGGTCCAGGACACCGAGCTCAACGAGAAAGTCGCCCTCAAGCTCCTCAAACCCGAGCTGGCCGCCGATGCCGAGACGGTCGAGCGGTTCCGCCACGAGCTCAAGTCGGCCCGGGCGGTCGTCCACAAGAACGTCTGCCGGATGTTCGACATCGGCCGGGCCGAGGGAACGCCGTTCATCACCATGGCGTACGTCCACGGCGAAGACCTCAAGCGGCTCATCCGCAAGATCGGGGTGCTGCCGGCCGGCCGGGCCGTCTCGATCGCCCGCCAGATCGCCGAGGGCCTGGCCGAGGCCCACGCTCACGGCATCATCCACCGCGACCTCAAGCCCCAGAACATCATGGTCGACGAAGGGGGCGGCGTCCGGGTCATGGACTTCGGCATCGCCCGGTCGCTCGAAACGAAGGGCGTCACGGGGGCCGGGGTGATGATCGGAACGCCCGAGTACATGAGCCCGGAGCAGGTCGAGGGCAAGGCCGTCGACGCCCGTTCGGACATCTACTCGCTCGGCGTCATCCTCTACGAGATGACGGCGGGGCGCGTCCCCTTCGAGGGCGACACGCCGTTCACGGTCGGCGTCAAGCACAAGAGCGAGGCCCCCAAGGACCCGCGGGAGCACAACGCGGCGCTCCCGGACGACCTGGCCGCGCTCGTCCTGCGCTGCCTGGATAAGGACCGGGAGAAACGGCCGCGGAGCGCGGGCGAGCTGGCCGCCGAGCTGGGGCGGATCGAGCAGACCCTGCCGACGACCGAGAGGATCATGCCCAAGCGGCGGACGCCCACCTCGAAGCAGGTCACGGTCACGTTCGAGGTGAAGAAGATGGCCGTCCCGGTCGCGGCGGGCATTCTCCTTATCGCCGCGGCCCTGGTCCTGTTCCTCGTCGTGCTGAAGAAGCGCGTCGCCGTGACCTCG
>VGJF01000314.1 GCA_016867585.1 Candidatus Aminicenantota bacterium
GCGGCGCCGGGGGTGGAGATCGCCCACTGGTTGTTGTAACAAACGAAGACGTTCGGGGTCCGGAAGACGCCGGCGAAGTTCAGGCCTTCATGGAAGTCGCCTTCCGAGGTGGCCCCGTCGCCGAAGGTCGAGACGACGGCGATCCTTTTCTCCAAGACGCCGGCCGCCATCCCAGCGCCGGCGGCATGGAGGATCTGGGAACCGACCGGGATGGCCAAGGAGAACAGATTGAGTCCATCGGGAGTCCGGAGTCCCGCCTCATGGCCCATCCAGTAGTGATAGAAATCAGCCAGGGGATAGCCTAGGGTCAAATAGAGTCCAAAGTCCCGGAAATAGGGGAAGATCCAGTCCTCGGAGGGGAGAACGCCGAAAGCCGTTCCCACCTGGCAGGCTTCATGGCCGCGGCTCGAGGCAAAAGTCCCCAGGCGCCCCTGGCGCTGGAGGTTCATGGCCTTTTGATCGCCGAGGCGGGTCGCGACCATCAGGCCGTAGAGACGCCTCAGCGATTCGGGCGGGAGGGACGGCTCGAGGTCCGGACGGACGAGGCGCCCGTCGGGGCCGAGAATTTCGAGGCGTTCCCCTTTCGTCGGGTCGAATCGGTCGACAAGGGACATGGAACCTCCTTTGAGGGGGGTACCGCCGGGAACGGCCGTCTTATCGCTCCGCCCAGGCCTTCAGGGTTTCGTAGGGGACCTCGCCGCACATGACGTCGGACGCGTCGGGGTCGATGAACGTCGGGACGCGGAGCTGGCCGCCGCACTTGGCGGCGATCGCCGGCCGGAAGGACCGCATGAGGTCGGCGTTCTTTTCGTCGTGCCAGACCTCGAGCCGTTCGACGGCGATCCCCGTCTCCTGGATGAGCTTTTCGACGAGCGGCATCATCGCCTTGCAGTGGGGGCATTCCCGTCCGTGGAACATGATTTTTCGGAGCATGGTTCACCTCTTGATGAAAAGTCCGCACCAGCATTCCCCCTGCTCTTGGCCTTTGTAGGTCTCGTGGGCGGGGAAATGGCAGGGGCAGATGATTTTTATGTCTTCCTCGAACTCTTTCGTCCGGAGGCGGCAGGGGCAGTACTTCAGCCCGTGATTTTCCTCGTTGGCGAACAGGCCGTCGAGGAGGGATTCGACTTTGACGGGATCGGGATTCACCCGAAACTCGTTGTCGCGGGCGAATGTTTCGATCGCCCGCCGGAAATCGTCCCGGGAGAAATCGGGTCCGTCGGCCAGGGGCTGGTCGAGAATCGTCCGGGCTTCGCGAGAAGGCGTCTCGATATAGGCGGATTTGACCCGGCAGGTCGGACAGAGGTCCGGAGGCTTGACGCCCCAATGAATGTCGTTGCAGACGTAACATCGCCAGAATTTTTTCTGCATCGAATCTCCTTTCCGGCGAAGGTATTTTAGGCCGGACCGGCGGCTTCTGACAAGCCGGCCGGCGGCCGCCCGGGGCCGGACTCGGACCCTAGAAAAGCCGATAAATGTTGAACCCGATCCGGAAGTCCCCGTCGGCCAGCCGCAAATCCCCGCCCGGGAGGTAACGATTGGCCATCAATCCGGTCGAGTTCAGGATGAAGACCTGGAAGACGTGGCCTCCGATTTTTTTCTCCAGGCCCAGGGCCCATCCGGGAGAGGCCGCCTCATAGCCGGAGAGGACGGGCGTCCACTCGCCGATGAGCGATGTCTCCTCGATGATCCTGATCCGGCCGGCCAAGCCGAGGGCGATGACGCCTTTCGGGTCCTCCGCCGAGGGATCGGCGCGGGTTGCCAGGGACGGCACGACGGCCAAGGACAAGCGGTCGTTGAATCTCCGCCCGAGGGCGATTTGGACGTTGAATTTGAGGCGGCGGGGAGTCCCGGACTCGAGGGCCGACCCGGCATGGAGGGCGAGAGAGAACGGCGATCGGCCCTGGTCGACCGCCGCCCAATGGAGGCCGAGGGAGGCCTCCTTCGGGCTGTTCGTCCGGCCGACGTCCAGGAACAGCCGGTCCGAGAGCCCGTAGCCGAGTCCGATGAGGATGAAAGCCGGCCCCCCGAATCCCAGAAAGGCCCCGCCTCCCGTGGCGGAGGGGAAGAACCGGTGGGAGACGCGGAAGAGAATGCGCCCCTTGTCGAGAGGCGTCGTCGTCGGCAGGTTGGCGACCGTCGTCCCCCAGAAGGCGGGAACGAAGGTCCCTCGTTTCGTCGAGGCCCGGGCCGGGGGTTCAAGGCCGGGGGCCTGGCCGTCAAAGCTCATGATCCACGCTTCGAGAAGGCCTCGTTCGGCCGGAGACAATGGATCTTGACCGAGAGGCATAGGCTGGCCGGCGATTTCGGGATCGCCAGCGATTTTGGCCAGGAGATAGCTGCGGCGGGGGTCGGCGGAGTCGATGATCCGGAGCTCGGGCTTCGCCGAACTGGGCTTGTCGAGGGCCGCTTCCGGCAGCTTAGCCGGCTCGAGGTTCAAGTCCATGGCCGGCGAACGTCCGCCGTGGCATCCGGCGACGGCGCAGCTCGAGCGCAGAATTCTTGCCGCGGATTCGGGGACCACGGTCCGTCCTTGGGATGGGAGGAGGGCGGCCAGTCCGAGGACGGAGAGGGCGGCCGCGAACGGCTTCGGTGTTCGGAGGGTCATGGCCATGGGCTCGGGCCTCAATTGTTCTGGGCGCCCTTGGCGATCCAATTCTTGATGTTCTGGAGGGAAGTCGCCGAGAGCGGGCCGCCCGGCGGCATCCGGCTTCCGACGGCCTGGCGCCCTTCGAGCTTGACAATGAGGTAGCTGCCGGCCGAATCGCCGGGAATGACCCGGATTCTCTGCGGTTCCCCGGAGGAGAAGACGTTAACCAGGGCGTTGTGGGATTGGCCCGAGACGAGGGTCAGGGCGCCGGCCGGGGCCCCCCCGGCATGGCAGCCCGACAGGGCGCAGCTCGCGGTGAATACCGGCTGGATGTCGCCGGCCAAGGACGGGTCGTCCTTCGGGGTCTCCGAAGGTCCGGCCGGGTCGGCCGTTTTGCAGAACGTCGCCGCGGCCAAGACGGCGGCGAGGGCGAGGCCGAGAAGGAGCGATGATCGCATCATGACCTCCTGGGAATCGTTGGCATGGTCTCTTATTCTTATGAAATACGTAAATATTATAGGAATTAAGGATAATCGCCTTGATTCCGTTTGTCAATACGCGGGGCGCGCCGAAGCCCCGGGACTACAAGGTCCGGAGATAAGCCAATGACGCGGCCACGCCGGCCTCCGGCCGGAAATCACGGGACGGCGAGACAACCCCTTGAGGCCGGGACCGGATTTTTCGTCCTCCCGGTCGAAAAACCGGAACATCACTCCGGCCTGGGCGGGCTTGGCGGCGGCTTGGGCCGTGGAGGGCTCGGCTAGCGGTCCGTTCC
>VGJF01000315.1 GCA_016867585.1 Candidatus Aminicenantota bacterium
CGGTCGGCGGCGGCCGCCGCGGTGTTTTTGAATAAGATGAAGACGGATCGTGAAGCCGTGATCCTTCAGATGACCGCGCGACTCAGGCCGGAATACGGCGGAGGAAGCTTGATCGGCGAGGACGTCATTTTGGTGCTCAAGAAGAAGTAGCGGCTTTCGGCTTCGTGCTCGCCGAGGGATCCCGGCTCACGGACTCTCGATCAACCCTTCCCCTCCCGAAAAGGAGGATATGCCGGCCCCACGCGGATGCGGGGAGCCATGGTGAATCCGGTCAGGCCGAATCCCGCCCTTGGAAACTGGACCAACTCCACCAGGTCCATACTCTCCCAAAATCACCAAAAATGTCTTGGCGACTTTGGCCCAACCCAGATAGCGTCGAAGTGGAGCGAGGAGGTCGTTTCCGGGATTTCAGTTCCCGGCGATACCGCCAATTCGTATCCTTCGAGCGGTCTTTTTCAGGGCAGAAGAGAGAGAAAACGGTCCAGGCCGGCGGCGTAGACATTCCGGTCGATTTGCCTGAGGGGACCGGCGCCGCTCCGGACCTGCACGCCGAAGGGGACGGCCAATCTGTCTTTGATATATGCCAACGACGGCGAGAGGGAGTCGTCCTGGGCTTTGCATTCGACGATCATCCGCGGCCGGTTCCGGTCGACGATCAGAAAGTCGGCTTCGCGGCCGTCCCGCGTCCGGACGTACGTCAGCCGGAATTTCCCCCGTCCCCATTCGTTCCAGGCCGCCACGGCCCGCTGCAGCTGGACGGCGACGAAGTTCTCCAGGCGCCGGCCCGGATCATCGTGAACCCCCCAGTCCCAGAAGTAATATTTTTTCTCTTTGACCACGGAGCGCTTCAAGCTTCCGGAAAAAGGGGAGACGTGAAAAACGAGAAAAACTTTTTCCAGCGCCGAGAGCCAGCTCCGGACGGACCCGTGGGCGCACTGGAGAATGTCTTTCAGGTTGTTCAGGCTGAGCGGAGAGCCGACCCGCTCAGGGAGGAGAAAAACGAGGGTTTCGAGCTTTTGGAGGCTTGCGATTTTCGTCAGGTCTCGAACATCTTCCTGGATGATCAAGGAGAGATGGTTGTCCTGCCAGCGCCGGTAAAAATCCCATGTTCCCGCCGTGAACGGCTCGGGAAATCCGCTGAGCTCGAGAAGCCCGGACGACGCCTCGGCGAATTCCCGATTCGTCTCTTCGAAAGCCGCCTCATCCCGGCCGGGATCCCACGAGGCCGATCGATCGGGAATCCTGCCGGTCAAATCGTTCGGATGGAGGGGGAACATTTTGAAGAGGAAGTATCGGCCGACAAGGCTGTCGCCGGAGCGACGGAAGGCGTCCAAGCGGGCGCTTCCCGTGACGATGATGCGGACGGCCGTCTTCCAATCGTCGTAATAGCCTTTCAAAAGGTTTTTCCATTTCGGATACTTGTGGATCTCGTCGAAGACAATCCATGGCCGGGGCCGTGCCCCGGCGGAGGTCGAGTCCGTTGCGGGAGGAACGAGATCCCGGATGAAAAATTGGGAATCGGACGCGAATCTCCGCCGGGTCTCGAGGCTATCCCAGTTGATGTAGTGGCGGCCTTGTCCTTCCCGGTCGAGATGGCTTCGGGCCAGCGTCGTCTTGCCGATCTGCCGGGGTCCGCAGATGAACGACATCCGGCCATGAAGAAAATCGCGATCGAAGACCCAATGCCTGATCGCTTGATCGATCATAATGCGACAATTTTACATGAAACTGTAATAAAGTCAAGGCGATTTTACATGATTATGAAATATTGCCCCAAGGATATTCCCGCTCTCGAAGCGGCCCTCGTCCTCCGTCAGGAAGCGTTCGAAATGATCGAACATCACCCGGAAGAGCACTGTCCGCTCCGGAGGCCGGGGAGGATAGATTCCCGCCATGGCGGAAGACGCGTCCCCGCAAACGGGCCAAGGTCAGGGATGAGGCCAAATCTTCTTGAAAAGACTATAAGAAACGGGATTGAGGGTTCAGTCGGCCACGGCCGAAGCGAAGACGAGCCGAACGCCCATCTCGTCGGCCAGCCCGAGATGGAGGCGGAGGGCTTCGAGGGTCGTCTTGCGGGGATGGGCGATCCCGACGGCTTTCCCGCGGCTCTTGGCCGAATCGAAGAGCTCAACGAGGCGGCGGCGCACCCCGGCGTCGTCGTTTTCGGCGTCGAGGAAGACATGCCTGGCGGCCGTTTTGACGCCCTGCCGGACGGCCTCCTCATGAGCGACGGAATTTCGGGAGGTCCGGCTGTCGATGAAATACAATCCCCTCTCCTTGAGGACATCGAGGACGGGCCGGAGGAGGGTGGCCTCTTCGGTGAAATGGGACCCGGTGTGGTTGTTGACCCCGCGGCAGCCGGGGAAGAGGTCGAGGTAGGAGGCCACGGTCAACCGGACATCCTCGGGGCTCATTTCCGAGACGATCGTCCCGTCGACGGAGGACCGCCATCCCTCTTTGGCCCCCAGCGATTCGAGGGGGAGGTGGAGCATTGTCTCGAGGCCGCAGGCCGCGGCCCTGGCGGCGGTATCCCGAGAAAAGGGCGTGAAGGGGAGGATCGAAACGGTCACCGGGCGTTCGAGCCGGCAAAGGGCGTCCATGGCCTCGAGACTGTAGCCCATGTCGTCGACGATGATCGCGGCCATGGGCCCGGGGGGCGGCGGAGCCGGCGGCGGAGCCGGAAGGATGAAGGCGATATCCATGCGCGTTCCC
This sequence comes from Candidatus Aminicenantota bacterium, assembly GCA_016867585.1. GTDB lineage: Bacteria > Acidobacteriota > Aminicenantia > Aminicenantales > UBA4085 > JAAZPG01. The sequence continues at coordinate 2,713 of VGJF01000315.1, forward strand.
TCGGGCCCCCGGAGCCTCCACCGGAGGTGAGGCTCACTCCCTCTGATGTCGACCGCGTCCAGGACGGAGATGCCCGCTTCGGCGAGGGCCTTCTCCAGCAGGGGCTTGAGGTCCTTGTATTGACCCGAGGCCAGGGCGACCCGCAGGTCGGGGCACTCGGCCGGCCCGGCGACGGCGGCGATCGCTCGTCCGTCGAGGCCGATCGAAAGGAGCGTCCGGACGACGTCCGGAGTCGGACAATTCCCCGGCCTCGGCTCGCCGGCGCCTTGGACGAGAAAGAAGACGGCCAGAAGGGAGGCGGCGGGGACGAGGATGAGAAGAGACCCGGGCAGCCTCCGCATGGCTCAGCGGGCGTCCGGGGGCGGGGGTTCCGGCTCGACGGTTTCGTCGGGAGTGATCCCCTTTCCCAGAAGCGGTTCCCCCGAGGTAAGGACGAACGCGGCCGTCGTTAGGAGAAGGGCGTCGCCTCGGTCCAGGCGGAAAAGGACCTGCTTGCCGACCAGTCCCGGGGTCGGGCGGCCGACGATTTTGGCCTTGCGGACTTCCCGGAGCACGCCGGCCAGGAGTTCGGCCGGGCCCATCGTCCCCGGCCCGACCCGGACGACGAGAGGGACGGCGGCGGCGACTGGTTCGGCCGGGCAGGCGAGC
>VGJF01000316.1 GCA_016867585.1 Candidatus Aminicenantota bacterium
AGGGATTAGATCGACGATTCCGTATGACCTACGGAATCCAGATGTCGCCTGAGATTCAAGGCTTCCAGGAGGCGCTCCTGCTCGGGCGTGACGTCATTCAGATCGATGACGGGCGGCATCCGGCTTCGCGCCCCGCGGTAATAAAGGGCGACTTCCTTGATCTCCGAGAGGGTGGTCAGGATCTTGACGATGCTCAGATCGATCCCTTTCCGGACCAATCGGCGGCGGAGGAGTGAACTGAGCAACAGCGCCAGGACGCAGTAGAAGGCGTGAACCCGAATCTTCTGATCCGTCCAATGATGGAGCGGCCGCCAGCTGACGAAATGCGGGTTCTTCATCCGCTTGAACGCCTCCTCGATGTGATACTGGCCGCGATAGGCCCGGACGATTTCCTCATCGCTCCAGGTGGTCTGATCGGTAAAGAGGATGTTCTTGCCGAGCAGGGTGCGCTGGAGACGCGTCCAGGCGGCCTGATCCAGGCGGTGGGTCAAACGGAGGAGCCCCTTTTTTTCCGCGATCTCGACGCCCAGAAGGTCCTTCATATGGCGTCCGGAGAGAATGGCCTGGACCTGCTTTTCGGCGGACTCCCGGGTGATGGGCTTGCCCGTTTTGAATGGATGAGCCAGACGGGCCCGGAGTTCGCGGAGTTTTTGGGTTCGGGTCCGGACTTCCCGAAGGATCGTGGCCGCCTGGGTGAGAAACAACTCCGGGTTGAAGGTGACGACGATCGTCCGCTCAGCTCCCAAAACCTCTTTGCGGGTTCGCCAGGCCAGAACTCCCTCCAGATCCTCTCCCTTCAAGGCCCGGAAGCGGGATCGGGGAATCCCGATCAAGTCGGGGTGTTGGGACGGAGACAAGGATCCGACGAAATGATAATCGCTGGCGTCCAGCCGGACTTGGGTGTCGTGACTGTTGTTGCCTTTGTCATGGACCAGGGTGATCCCCTCGACCGTCTCGGAGAAGAGACGATAACGGGCGATCAAGGCGTCCGTGACGGAGGAAAACTCGGCCGCGTCGTGCCGGTTTCCCGAATAGACTTGATGAAACAGCGGAATATGGAAGTCCCGGGTGACCAGCAAGGCCAGTCCGATAATCCGCGGGTCCGCTCGCTTCTCCTTACTCTTGCCCCGCTGGGCGAGGGTCGGCGCCGCGTTGAAGGTGTCGATCGAGGTAAAAAAATTGGTCGTGTCGTAGAGAAGGCACGACAGATCGACCTGGAAGCGGGCGATCAGCGTCCGGGTCAAGTCCTGTTCGATGGCGCTGATCTTTTCGGCGTCGAGGTAGCTCATGTGATCCCAGAACCGTTGGCTGGTCAGTTGACCGGGGGCCGCGGGAAGGAGCCGGCGAAGAACGGTCCGCCGGTACCAGTCGGCCAGGGCGGCCTTGCTCCTGGGGGCGAGACAGCGGTTGATGGCCGCCAGGGCGAGATAAGTCCCGACGCCGATGCCCTGGTCGCGTTTTCCGGCGTGCCGGTCGATCGTTGCGACAAGATCAAGCTCTTGGGTCAGGTCATACAGAGCGGCCGGGGCGGCGAAGTCGGTCAAGACGATCGTTTTCGGCTTGGGCGGCAGGGCGGGAGCGGCCATGGCCCGGGCGATGTCATCGGCTTTGCCGAGATACTTCTGCCAGACGATTTTGGGTTTGCCGTCGACCCTTCGGCACTCGCGGGCGTACCAATAGGGGTGGCCGCGGATGATTTTTTTGGTCATGCTGATCGGCATACATTAGGTCATACCATAAACAGCCGGGAATGTCAAGATGTGGTGTTGACTGCGGATATTATCCACAATATAAGGACATTTCGCTTTGCATCTCGGGAAAAAAGGAATAGAAAAGTTAGGTCATACCATAGGCATCACGGGCAGAACTCAAGAAAAGCGCGGGAAAAGGCACGGGAATCCCCGGAAAATGGGCGTTTTTGCGGCTCTTATGATCCCCAGGGACGGTCACTGAAGCCGCTATCTCGGTAAACTCGGGCTAGGGTATGCCAGCCCGCGGGCGATGTCAAGCGCGCGCCGGGAGCGCCGGAAAGCGGTCCGGACGGGCGAGAGCGGCCGGATCATGTACTTTCCGACCCGCTCCGCCTCCGTCTTCGTCTTAGCCCGGACCCGGCTGTGCACCGAGAAACCGCTGTGCTGCCAGGAGAGGATTCGCTCGGCCCACTCCTCGACCCGCTTGGCATGGCAGGAGGGGCAGAATCCCCGGCTGCGGCAGGAGAACATGACCAGCCTCTCCTCGGCGCAGTTCGGGCATCGGAGGCGGGCGAATCCGCAGCGCGGGTTGCCGCAGTCCAGATACCGTTCGACCACCTCCTTGACGACCGGCCGGAAATATCCGTATTCCCTCTCGAAGCGACCCTCGTACTCCGCCAGGAAGCGCTCGAAATGAGGGAACATCACCCGGTAGAGCGCTGTCCGCTCCGGGTGCCGGGGACGATAGACCCCCGCCATGGCGAAAGACATGTCCCCGCAAACGGGCCAACTTCAGGGCTCAGGCCGGATCTCCTCGAAAAGACAGTAAAAGCCCGCCCCCGGGTCAGGCGCAGGGAGGAGAAAAAGTCAACCAGCGTTGTCGCTCGTCCGGAGAGAATGGAAACGGCTGGAGACAACGAAGACTGGGGTCGCGTCTAAGGCCTTCGTCCCCCAGCCTCTCGAGAAAGGGATTCGGCTCTACCCCCCTCTTCTCGTCGTTCCCGGAACGGAGGCGGCTTATCTTGAAGGGCGGGTCAAGGGCTCGGCCGAAACCCAAGCCGAGGCGGCTCTTTCCTGGACGGGCCTCTATCCCTTCGACGCCCGGGCTTTCGTCCCCCTCCTCGGCCAGCCGCTCATGGGGACGGCCGAAATCCGGGCCGTCGTCCCCTGCGCGGTCGGCGGCCCGGAGGCCTTCCGGATCGGCTTCCGGGCGGCTTTCATCAACGCCGCGACCGGCGGGCGGACGACGCCCCGCGTCGTTCCCGAGGGGCAGGTCACGGCCCACGGGGCCGTCATTCAGACGCTGAGGGTCTCCCCTGGAGGGGCTGTCTCCCGGGGCCTACATCCTCTATCTCTTCGCGGAGGAGACCCTCTCGGGCTCGCTGAGCTTCGCCACGGCGAGCCTCTCCCTTCGTTGAGGGGGACGATTACTTGATTTCGGCGACCGGCTTGCCGTTGACGATCTTCAGGGTCAGGACGTTGACTTTGCTGAGGTCCAGGTTCTCCCAGACGATGGCCGTCTCGTCCTCGTCCTGAACCATGAGGTCCCAGAGCTTGGCCGTCTCCTTGGGATGGAATTCGATATCGACCGACTCGCCGTCTTCGAGGACGTCGACGTCGAGGATGTCTTCCTCCCAGTCGTTGACTTCGGACGGAGAGATG
>VGJF01000317.1 GCA_016867585.1 Candidatus Aminicenantota bacterium
GATCACGTTCGGGAGGGGGGCTTCGACCCAGGCCTTGTTCGCCCGCGTCGGCGGCGGAATCTACACCAAGGCGGCCGACGTCGGGGCGGACCTCGTCGGCAAGGTCGAGGCCGACATCCCCGAAGACGACCCCCGGAACCCGGCCGTCATCGCCGACAACGTCGGGGACAACGTCGGCGACGTCGCCGGGATGGGGGCCGACCTCTATGAGTCGTACGCCGGGTCCATCCTGGCGACCACCGCTCTGGGGGCGGCCGCCTTTATCGGCCAGGGAGACCTTCAGCTCAAAGCCGTCATCGCTCCGATGGTCGTCGCGGCCGTCGGGACGCTGCTCTCGATCCTGGGCATCTTCGTCGTCCGGACGCGCGAGGGCGCCTCCCAGAAGCAGCTTCTCGGCGCCCTGAGCCGGGGCATCAATGCCAGCTCGGCCGGGATCATGGTCATCTCCTTCGTCCTGATCAAGGCCCTCGGCCTTCCGGTCGGCGTGTGGCTGTCCATGGTCGCCGGGCTTCTCTCGGGGATCGTCATCGGCAAAGCCACGGAATGGTTCACCTCGTCCTCGTTCCGTCCGACGAGGCGGATCGCCGACAGCGCCGAGACCGGGCCGGCCACGGTGGTCATCTCCGGCCTCGGGGTGGGGATGATGTCGACGACCATCCCCATCCTCTCGGTCGTCGTCGGGACAATCCTAGCCTATCTCTTCGCCGCGAGGTTCGACCTGTCGAACGTCGCCTACGGCCTTTACGGCATCGGCATGGCCGCGGTGGGAATGCTTTCGACCCTCGGGATCACCCTGGCCACGGACGCCTACGGGCCGATCGCCGACAACGCGGGCGGAAATGCCCAGATGAGCCATCTCGACCCCGAGATCCGGAAACGGACGGATGCCCTGGACGCCCTGGGGAATACGACCGCGGCCACCGGGAAGGGGTTCGCCATCGGCTCCGCCGCCCTCACGGCCTTGGCCCTTCTGGCCTCCTACATCGAGGAGCTCAAGGTCGGCCTTCTCCGGATCGGCCGGGCCGTGATCGAGTTCGCGGACGGGACGACGATCGAGACGGCCAAGGCCTCGTTCACCGATTTCATGCGCTACTACAACGTGACTCTGATGAACCCGCTCGTCCTCGTCGGCGTCTTCCTCGGGGCGATGACGGCCTTCCTGTTCTGCGGCTTGGCGATCACGGCGGTCGGCAAGGCCGCCGGCCGGATGGTCGACGAGGTCCGGCGGCAGTTCCGGGAGATTCGGGGCATCATGGAGGGAAAAACGGAGCCCGATTACGCCCGGTGCGTGGCCATCTCGACCAAGGGGGCCCAGCGGGCCATGCTCCTCCCGTCGCTCTTGGCGATCCTGATTCCGGTCGCGACGGCCCTCCTTCTCGGCGTCCCGGGCGTCATCGGGTTGCTCATCGGGGGGACGTCGACCGGATTCGCCCTGGCCGTATTCATGGCCAACGCCGGCGGGGCCTGGGACAACGCCAAGAAGTACATCGAGGAAGGCCATTTGGGCGGGAAAGGCTCTCCGGCCCATAAAGCCGCGGTCATCGGCGACACGGTCGGCGACCCGTTCAAGGACACGGCCGGCCCGAGCCTGAACATCCTCATCAAGCTGACGAGCATGGTGGCCATCGTTTTCGCCGGAGTGACGGTCGCCTTCTCGCTGATGTGACCGCCCCGAAAGACGAAAGAACTTCGTTTCAAAGGACGCGGAGAAGGTCGCCGCGGAGGCTGTACGGCCCCGCCGACTGAACGGCGACCTCGACGAAACGGCCGAGCGAGTCTCTCTCTCCGCGGAAATTCACGACCCTGTGGCCCTCGTCACGGCCGGCCCAGACCCGGGCGTCCTTCCGGCTTTGGCCCGTCGAGAGAACGCGGATGACTCTCCCGACGAACTCGGCATGGAGCTCGGCCTGAATGCGCTTCTGGAGAGCCTGGACCTCGAGGAGGCGGCGGCGCTTCGTCTCGGCCGGGACGCCGTCGTCGAGTTTGGAGGCCGCGGTCAGGGGCCGGGGAGAGTAGCGGAAGGAGAAGATGTTGGCGAACCGGGCCTCCTCGAGGGCGGCCAGGGTCAACTTGAACTCGTCCTCGGTCTCGCCCGGAAAGCCGACGATGATATCTGTCGAGAGGGCGACCTCGGGCATGAGCCCCCGAATGTCTCGGACGAGGCGGAAATAATCGGCCCGGCTGTAGCCTCGCCTCATCCGTTCCAGGACGCCGTCGGAGCCGGCTTGAAGGGGAAGATGGAGCTGCCGGCACACGCGGGGCGAAGAGGCCATCGCGGCCATGATGTCCGGGCCGAAATCCTTGGGGTGAGAGGTCAGGAAGCGGACCCAGGCGGGCCGGTCGACCGCGCTCACTCGACGCAAGAGACCGGCGAAATCGACCCCGGTCTCGGGGTCGCGGTAGGCGTTGACGTTCTGGCCGAGGAGCTGGATTTCGAGGAATCCGCGGGCGAAAAGGCCCCTGACTTCGTCCAGGATCGAGCCGAGGGGCCGGCATTTCTCCCGTCCGCGGACGAAGGGGACGACGCAGTAGGCGCAGAAGTTGTCGCAACCCTCCATGATCGTCACGAAGGCGCTCGCCGGGCTGTTCCGGGCGGCCGTGAACTGCCCTCCCTCGTGCCAGAGTCGGGTCCTCCCGGTGGCGACCACCGGGCGGTCCCGGCTCGCGGCCAGGATGTCGACGACCCGGGCGTACTGGTCGGGCCCGATGACGAAATCGGCCCGCCCGTCGGGACCCGAGAGGCGCTCTTTCCGGAGCTGGGCGACGCATCCGGCGACCCCGACGAGGAGGCCGCGGCCCCGCCGGAGGGCCTGGAGCCGGCCGAGATAGGAATCGAGCTTGGCTTCGGATTTCGTCCGGACGGCGCAGGTGTTGACGAGGACGACGTCGGCCGCCGACTCGTCCTCGACGGGGACGGCCCCGGCCTCGATGAGCAGTCCCGCCAGACGCTCGGAGTCGTTCTCGTTCATCTGGCAGCCGAACGTCTGGAGGGCGAAGCGGAGTCCGCGGAGGGAAGGGTTCGGAGCGGACATCACATCAAGGCGTCCGCAATCTCGGCGGCGTCCTTGACATAATTCAGGCACAGAGTCTGGAAGAGGTTTTTCTCCCGGGCGGTTTTCATCCCGTCCTCGGTTCCGATGTCGCAGCCGAGGAGACAGCGGCAGGTCAGGGAACAGTGGAGCTCCTTGAACCGGCGGGCGAACGCCTGGATGAGGGCGTAGGTCTTGTCGCGGGCTTCGAGGTCGTCGGCTCTGGTCCGGCCGTATTTCAGGCCGAAGGCCATGAAGGCGCCGGTCACGGCCCCGCAGACCTCGCCCAAGTGGGCCATCCCGCCGCCGAAGGC
>VGJF01000318.1 GCA_016867585.1 Candidatus Aminicenantota bacterium
GGGCCGGCCGGCGTCTACCTGATGACCGTGCGGGCGGTGAAATTCTCGCGCGGCCGTCGCTTCGTCGTCTGTGACGGCGGCATGCACCACCATCTGGCGGCTTCGGGCAATCTCGGCCAGGCCGTCAAGCGCGACTTTCCGATCGTCGCCGCGACCCGGCTCGACGACGACGCCTTCGCCCCGGCCCAGATCGTCGGCCCGCTCTGCACGCCGCTCGACGTTCTGGGGCGGCAGACGGCCCTCCCGGCCGCCCTCGCGCCCGGCGACCTCATCGCCGTTCTTCAGTCGGGGGCCTACGGCCTGACGGCCAGCCCGACGGCTTTTCTCAGCCGCCCCCTGCCGGCCGAAGTGCTGGTTTGCGACGGGGACCGGCGGCTGCTGCCTCCGGCGGGCTCGTCGGCCGGGCGCCTTGATGGGCCTCAGGCCCCCCGTTTTTGATGGATCCAGCCGTTGAGACGGGCCACGGCCAGGGCCGCTAAAATCGACAACAGGCCGACCGCGAGCGAGGGGATCGCGCCGTAGTTGAAGATCAGGATCGGGGCCGCGGCGGTGATGAATCCGCCGCCCAGCATGGGCTCGTAGAGGATCTGCTTGAAGCCGAAGGATTTCGCGGCCGGAGTGCTGAAGTGCGGGTCCGCGACTCGGAGCAGCATGAGCCCCAGGGCCGTGACCCCGGTCTGCATGCCGTACTCCGTGATCGCCCGCTCGAACCAGGCGTCGGGAAGCATCCGGGGGGCGATGAACCAGGTCGCGAAGACGACCCAGACGAGCCCGGCCACGATGAGGATCAGGAACGGCCAGAAGTAGGCGAGGAAGACGTCCAGCCGGATCGAGGCGATGGCCGAGACGACGAGAAAGTCGAGCGACAATCCCAGGATGCGGTCGAAGGTCCGCCGGTCGAAGTACCGGGCCAGGCCCGTCTTGTCGGCGAAGATCTGGATGAACAGCCCCCCCAGCATGGCCAGCGGGAAAACGGGGAAACTCTCGAACAGGTCCGGCTTCATGTTGGCGCTCAGGGCCTTGATCCCCTTGAGAAGGTACCAGCCGATGAGGACGGCCACCCCGACGAAGGCGGCGTGGAAGGCGAAGGGCTCGAGGGAGTTCGGGGAGATCGTCTGGGTCGAGCCGAGGGACCGCTTGTCGGCCGGGAGGAGGCCGCGGCTTTCCTCTCCGGACAGGTGTTTCGGGGACTTGATCATCTTCGTCATCCCGCGCCGGGCGGCCAGGTTGATCATGGCCATCCCGAAGACGACGGCGCTGATGATCCCGATCGTCGCCGACATGAGCCCCAGGTCCGAGCCGGCCTTGAACCCGAGCTGCTCGAAGGCCTCGGCCATCCCGGCCGCCGTCCCGTGGCCGCCCGAGAAGCCGATCTCCAGAAGGCATCCGAAGAAGGGAGGGACGCCGAAGAGGGGGGCCAGCAGGACGAGGCTGAGCCCGACGCCGACGATGTACTGGCCCATCCCGACGAGCCAGCCGTAGCAGAGCTGGGGCCCGCCTTCCCACCAGATGTGCTTGAGGGAGGGGACGGAAAACCCGAGAAACAGGCAGGCGAAGACGACGTTGATCAGCCGGCCCGGGTAGAGGGCCCAGGCGTTCATCGTCTCGGGCGGGATGACCGTGAACAGGCGGCTCCCGATGATCGACGGGCCGAGGAGCAGGCCCAGGAATCCGGCGATGACCGAGGCCGGAAGGAAGAGATTCTGGAACAGGCGGACCCTGGTCCGGATGTATTTGCCGGCGAGCAGGAGGAGGCTGAGCCAGCAGAGATCGACCATGAGGCGCGTCAGTTGATCCCCGGTCATGGGCATGGCGTCCGTCCTCTCCGTGGATTCGGCGGCGAAGCTACACTATGGACAAAGTCCGTCCGAGAATCAAGAGGGGGGAGGAGGCGTTTGAACCGGGCCCGCTTCTCGGCTACAATACGCCAATCTCGATGCGCACGGCCGAGGCCGGAAGAAAGGAATCCCCCATGGGCGAAGCTCCCGCGAAGGCCAAAACCCTCCCCCGCGTCCTCGGGCTCTGGGACATCGTCAGCATCGTCATCGGGGGGGTTATCGGCTCGGGGATCTTCCTCGTCCCCAAGGACATGGCCGCGGCCGTGGGCGGGCCGCTCCTCATCCTGGCCGTCTGGGCCGTCGGCGGCCTCCTGAGTTTCTTCGGCGCCTTGTCGTTCGGCGAGCTGGGGGCGGCCATGCCCGAGGCGGGCGGCGTTTATGTCTACCTCCGGGAAGCCTACGGCTCGCTGATGGCCTTTCTCTTCGGCTGGACGCTCTTCCTGGTCATCGACTCCGGGGCCATCGCGACGTTGGCCGTGGCCTTCTCGTCGAAATACCTGCCCCATTTTTTCGCCCTCTCGCCGGCCGCCCAGAAGGCCGCCTCCGTGGCCCTTATCCTTTTTCTCGTGGCGATCAATTATGTCGGCGTCCGGGCCGGGGCCAACCTCCAGAACCTCCTCACGGTCATCAAGCTCGGGGGGCTCATCGGGATCTGCGTGGTCATCTTCCTTTTCGCCGAGGGGTCGACGGCCCATTTCGTCGGCGGAGCGGCGGCGACCTCGGGCGGGGGATTCTGGGGCCGGTTCGGGATCGCCCTCATCGCTTCGTTGTGGGCCTACAAAGGCTGGGAGTCGGCGACCTACAGCGCCGGCGAAACGAGGAATCCGCAGCGAAACCTTCCCCTGGGAATTCTCATCGGCTGCCTGGCCATCATCGCCCTCTACATCGTCGCCCAGCTGGCCTATCTCTATGTCCTTCCCGCCTCGGAGATCGCCCGCTCGGACCGGATCGCCGCCGAGGCCATGAACCTCGCCGTCGGGGGAATCGGGGCCTCGGTCATCTCCTTCATCATCCTCTTTTCGATCATGGGGGCGACGAACCAGAACTTCATCTGCTCCCCCCGGGTCTATTTCGCCATGGCCAAGGACGGCCTCTTCTTTCCCCGGATCGCGGCCGTCCATCCCCGGTTCCTCACGCCCCACGTCTCGATCCTGGCCATCGGGGCCTGGAGCATCGTCCTCAGCCTCTTCTTCGGGACGTTCGAGCAGCTCTTCACCTATGTCGTCTTCGGCCAGTGGCTTTTCTTCGGCCTGACGGTCGCCGCGGTCATCGTCCTCCGCAAAAAACGGCCCGACCTGCCCCGCCCCTACAAGACCTGGGGATACCCGGTGACGCCGGTCGTTTTCATCCTGGCGGCGCTCTTCATCGCCGCAAGCGCCCTCATCAGCCAGCTGAGGAACAGCCTCGTCGGCCTGGGGATCATCGTCCTCGGCCTGCCCTTTTATTTCCTCTGGAAGCGCCGGGCCAAGACCT
>VGJF01000319.1 GCA_016867585.1 Candidatus Aminicenantota bacterium
AGGCGACCCGGCCGATGTTGTAGGTGAAGCCCTGGAGCGTCGCCCGAACGCCGGTCGGGTAGAGCTCGGCCGTCAGGGCGCCGAAACCGGCGAAATACCCCGTCCCGAAAAAGGCCACGAACGGCCCCAGGGCAAGCAGGAGGAGGGGGGTACGCGTCCCGGCGTAGACGAGAACGAGCGCCGCGGCGGTCAGGAGAAAAGCGACGTACGTTTTTTTCCGGCCGAGGGAATCACTGATGTAGCCGAAGGTCAGATAGCCGAGCCAGGTCCCGACCTGCATGACGGCGATGAGGAAGGGCATTTCCCGGGGCGTGAGGCCGAGTCCTCCCTGGTCCTTGGCCAAGGAGAGGTAACCGGGGATCCAGAGGTTGAAGCCCCAGTAGGCGAACATCGTGAAGGCGTTCATGACCGTGACGGCGGCGGTAACGCCCAGCATCCGACCCCGGACGAAGGTCCGGACCCGGACCGCATCGGCCGCCCCGGCCGCCGCGGCTTTTGCTCGCCGCCATATTTCCGGCTCCTCGACCTTGGCCCGGATCCAAAAGACGAGAAGGGCCGGAAGGACGCCGACGAAAAACACGGCCCGCCAGCCGAACAGCGGATAGACCAGGGCCGTGACCCCGGCCGCGGCCGCGTAGCCGACGGCCCAGAAGCTTTGGACGAGGGCCAGGGCCTTTCCTCGATGCTCGGCCGGCCAGGTTTCCGAAACCAAGGCCGCTCCGCTGGCCCACTCTCCGCCCATCCCCAGGCCGAGGCAGACCCGGAAGACGGCCAGCATCGGGACGGACGATGCCAGGCCGCAGGCGGCGGTGAAGACCGAATAGATGAGAATCGAAGCCCTGAGGGCCCAGGTCCGGCCCTTGCGGTCGGCCACGACGCCGAACAAGACTCCCCCCGCCGCCGAGGCCAGAAGGGTCAGCGATCCGAGAAGGCCGGCCGTGGGTTTGGTCATCCCCAGGTCCTTGATGAGATAGGCCAGGACAAGAGCGTAGAGCATGACGTCGAAAGCGTCGAGCATCCAGCCCAGGGACGCGGCCAGGAGAGACCGCCGGGAAGCCGGCGGGGCCGACCGGTACCAGCCGAAAAGGTTCATATTCGCGCCGTATCTTAGCTTTTTCCCATGCCCGAGACAAACGCGGCTTGACAGAAACGGGCGTCCCGGCTAACGTTCGAGGGTGAAGATCGGAGGAAAAACCATGAACAGAGTGAATATCCGTTGGGTCCTGGCCTTCGTTCTCCTCGGCTCCATGGCCTGCGCTCCGGCGAGCGAGGAGAAGCGGCTCCGGCCCGCCCTGGAGAGCATCACCGCGGAAGACCTGGCGGCCGACACGAAAATCCTGGCCTCCGACGAGTTCGAGGGCCGGGCGCCGGCGACGCCGGGCGAAGACAAGACGATCGCATTCCTGAAGACGGAGTTCGAGAAACTCGGGCTCCGGCCGGGGAACGGCGAGAGCTTTTTCCAGGAAGTCCCGATGGTCGTCCTCAGCCCCGACGCCTCCTTGGGACTTCAAGTCAAGGGCGGGAAAAAGCCCCTCTCCCTGGCCGTCGAAGAGGAATTCGTGGCCTTCACCCAGCGCGTCGTCGAGGAGATTGCCCTTGCCGATTCGGAGATGGTCTTCGCCGGCTACGGCATCGTCGCCCCGGAATACGGATGGAACGATTACGAAGGCCTGGACGTCCGGGGGAAGACGGTCGTCGTCCTTGTCAACGACCCCGGCTACGAGACCGGGGACCCCGCCCTCTTCACGGGCAGGGCGATGACTTATTACGGCCGTTGGACGTACAAATACGAGGAGGCGGCCCGGCAGGGCGCCGCCGGCCTCTTCATCGTCCACGAGACGGGACCGGCCGCCTATCCCTGGAGCGTCGTCCAGACCGGCCGGACGGGGCCGCAGTACACCCTCGTCAGCCCCGACAACAACATGTCCCGCTGCCCCGTCGAAGGGTGGCTTCATCTGGAGGCGGCGCACAAAGTTTTCGCCGCCGCCGGCCTCGATTACGACAAGGCCAAGGACGCGGCCGCGAGGCCCGGGTTCAAGGGCTTTCCCTTGGGACTTAAAGCCTCGCTGACGCTTAAAAACGGCATCCGGAAGGTCGTCTCCAACAATGTCATCGCCCTCCTTCCGGGGGCGAAGCGTCCCGGCGAATACGTCATCTACATGGCCCACTGGGACCATTTCGGACGGAATCCGGCCCTCGCCGGCGACCAGATTTTCAACGGGGCCGTGGACAACGCCACCGGGACGGCGGCCTTGATCGAGCTGGCCGAGGCGTTCACGAAGCTCAAGCGGCCGCCCGACCGGCCGATCGTCTTCCTGTCCGTCACGGGAGAGGAGCAGGGGCTGATCGGCTCCGCGTTTTACGCGACTCATCCCGTCTTCCCGACGGCCAAGACCGTGGCCGCGATCAACATGGACGCCCTGAACGTCCTCGGGCCGATGAGGGACATCACCGTCATCGGCTACGGCCTCTCCGAGCTCGACGGATATATCGAAGCCGCGGCCAAGGAAGCTGGCCGGACGGTCAATCCGGACCCGACGCCCGAGAAAGGCTCCTATTTCCGCTCCGACCACTTCCCCTTCGCCAAGGAGGGGATCCCGGCCGTCTATCCGAGTTCCGGGTCGGATCACGCCGCCCGGGGGAGGGAATGGGCCCTGGCCGAGAGAGAGAAATACACCGCCGAAAAATACCACAAGACGACGGACGAGTATGATTCCGCCTGGGACCTTTCGGGAGCGGTCGACGACCTGAGGCTTCTCTTCAAGGTCGGTTACCGGCTGGCCATGGACGCGGCGTTCCCGAATTGGAAGGACGGGACGCCCTACAAGGCCAAGCGCGACGCGGACACGGCCCGGGCCGGGATATAACGATAGGACGAAATCGCCCCCGTTTCTGTTTTTCGCGCCCGAAGGTCGAATCCGCGGCTGAAAAAACGATCCGCCTCGTGCCGCCGCGGTAGCCGTCATTTCGCCGGCGGATCGTTGGCGAAGTGGGCGTGGGCGATCCGCCACGCCCCGGTCGCGGCCTCGCGGACGAGGACGAATGTCGCCGGCCCGCGCTGGGCGGGCGTCGAGGCCGAAACGTCCCGGTCGAAAAGCCAGCGGGCCGTCACCCAAGCCGCCGGCTCATCGACGCGCGTCCGGACGTCCTCGAGCCAGAGCCGGCCGTCGCGGGCCTGTCCTCCGGGGACGAAGCCGAAGCCGCGATGATGCTCGACGAGCGCCTCCCGGCCGGCGATCAGCCCGGCTATTTCGGACGAAAAATACGTCGCTTCGTCGCCCGGCATAAAAAGCGCGGT
>VGJF01000320.1 GCA_016867585.1 Candidatus Aminicenantota bacterium
GTCTGACCGGGCTCGCCCACGAGGCCGGCGCCCTTGTCTTCATCGACGCCGTTCATTTCGCCCCCCACGGCCCGATCGACGTCCGCCGGACCGGCTGCGATTTCCTGGCCTGTTCGCCCTACAAGTTCTTCGGGCCCCATCTCGGCCTCCTCTACGGACGCCTCGACCTTCTCGAAGAATGGGCGGCTCCCAAGGTCCGCCCCTCCCCCGCCGCCCCGCCCGTCAAATGGGAGACGGGGACGCAGAGCCACGAGGCCATCGCCGGTCTGGGAGGGACCCTGGAATACCTTGAATGGCTGGGAACGCATTTCGGAGCCGGCGAGGCGGCCGGTCTCGAGTCCGCCTATCAGGGCCGGTCCCTCAAGCTGAAACGGGCGATGGCCGCCGTTCAGGCCTATGAGCGCGGCTTGTCCCTGGCCCTGCTCAAAGCCCTCCGGGCCGTTCCCGGCCTGCGGATATACGGAATCGACGACCCGGCCCGATTCGCGGAGCGCGTCCCGACCTTCGCCTTCCGCCTCGATCCCCTCCCTCCCCGCGAGATCGCCTCCGGGCTGGACCGGGACGGGATCTACGTCTGGGACGGGAACTACTACGCCCTCGAAGTCGTCCGGCGGCTGGGCCTCGAGGACAAAGGCGGGATGGTCCGGGCCGGAGCCGTCCATTACAACACCCTCGAAGAGGTCGAGCGGTTCGGCAAAGCCTTGGCCGGAATCGCCCGCGGGATATGATGTCCTCTCCGGCCGCGCCCCGAAAGGAAAGCCCATGACCCGCGGAATTCGCCGGGCGGCCGGCCTCTTTTGCCTATTGTCCTGGCCGGCCCTGTCTCCCGGGTCCGCGGGCCGTTCCCCGGCGCCGCCCGGCCGAGCCCTCTCCCCGGCCTCGATCGAGAAAGCCCTGGCCTACGCCAAGAGCCGCAACGGCCTGTCCCTCGTCCTCATGCGGGAGGGCCGGATCATTTTCGAGGACTACCATAACGGGTTCGAAAAGGGCGATTCCCACATCCTGACGAGCGCGACGAAGAGCTTTTCCGGAGTCATTCTCGCGGCCTTGATCGACGACGGGCTGGCTTCTTCCTTCGACGAGAAGGTTTCGGAAACGATCGCCGAGTGGCGGACGGATCCCCGGAAGCGGGACATCACCCTCCGCGACCTCTTGAGCCTGTCTTCGGGGTTGGAGGCCGGCCCGGTCGGCCGGGTCCTGCCCTATGCCAAAGCCCTCGAAGCCCAAGTCCTCTCTCCCCCCGGGACCGTTTTCCAGTACGGCCCGGCGCCCTTTCAAATCTTCGGCGAAGTCGTCAAGCGGAAGCTTCGCGGGGAAAACGCCCTGGCCTACCTCACAACCCGGATTTTCCGGCCGATCGGGCTGCAGGTCACGGGCTGGCGCTTCGGGCAGGACGGCAATCCCAATCTCGCCTCGGGGGCCGACATGCGGGCCGGGGAATGGATCAAATTCGGCGAGCTCGTCCGGCGCTGGGGCCTCTGGGACGGCCGGCAGGTCGTCGCGAGCGGGCTTATCGAGGAACTGCTCAAGCCGTCAAAAGCCAATCCCGCCTACGGGGTCGGTTTTTGGCTCAAGACGGGAAGCGGCGCCGACATCGAGGAGGAGGAAACCGCCGCCCCCGCCTCCCAGCCCCGGATCCAGGTCATCATGGCCGCCGGGGCGGGCAAACAGCGGCTCTACATCATCGACGACCTCGGCCTGGTCGTCGTCCGCCAGGGAAAAGCCTCCTCCTATCTCGACGGGGAGTTCCTCGAGCTCCTCCTCGGGAAATGAGGCCGTCGCCCCGGCTTCATGAACCTCATCTTTTGATCTTTTCGAGGAGATTCCGGACCTCCGGCTGATCGGGCACGAGGCTGAGGGACTTTTCGAGAAGAGGCCGGGCCATCTCGGGCCGGCCCGTCCGGACGTACCCCTCGGCGGCGAGGTTCAAAACTCCGATTTCGGTCGATTCCTTCATCAGGTCCTCGAGGACGGTCAGAGCGCCGGCCCAATCCCCTACCCCGGCCAGGTCGAGGGCCATGATCTTGGCCGCCTCCCGGTTTCTCGACCCCTCCCAGAGGGGGCGGACGGCGGCGAGGGAGTCCCGGTAGTCCTTCAGGGCATAGAGGGCCCGGCCGAGAAGGAGGCGGGCGGCCGGTTCTTCCCGGAGTTCCAAGGCGTTCCGGGCGAGGTCGCGGGCCGCGGCGTAGTCCCGGAGCATGAAGGCTTGCGACCCGAGAAGGGTGAGGTGTTCCGGGCTGGGAAAGGCCGGATGCCGCCGGGCGAACACCCAGGGGAGGGAGAGATAAGGGCTCGCCAGGATGATGAAATTCTCCTTCCGGACGATCAGCGGACGCCCCTCGGCCGAGTCGAGGGAGAGCTCGGCCCGGTAATAGCCCGGCTTGAGTCCCGACAACGGGATCGGCCCGACCTCGAAGCCCGTCCCCCCGGCCGCGGCGGCTTCTTTCCAAGGAACGGTCCGGCTCGCCGCCGGGGCCGGAGCGTCCGCGGAAAAGAGCTCGAGGCGGAAGGAGGCCTTTTCGGGAATCGCCGCTTCGCCGGGGGCGACCTGGACGAAGGCCCCCAGGTTTTCCCGGGGAAGGAACTCGTTCTTGGCGTTGAAGACGTACTGCCGGCCGTCGAAGGAGAAGGCCCGGAGGAGGTCGGGCGAGCCGGCCGGAGAAGATTCCCGCCCATGGAAGAGGAGAAGGTTCGAAGCCCTCGGTCCCCCGCCGTCCCCTCCGACCGTGACGGCAACGTTGAAGGCCGTGAAATCCCTGCCCGTCTTGTTCTTGAGAAGGAGAAACAGCCGGAGGTCGCCGGGGACGACCGGGATGACGTCCTGAAAGGCCAGGCGCCTCCTCTCGTGGGTTTTGTACTGCTCCGCGGTCAGCCGGACCGGGACCTCCTCGGTCCTTTCGAGAAGAGGGATCCCGGCTTTCGTTTCGACCCGGAGGACGATCTCGTAGGCCGCCAGGAACAGCCCGCCGGATTCGACGAAGGAAATCCGGTCGGGCTCGACGGACCAGTGGAGGAACGCCTGGCCGCCGTGGTCGAAGACCTTGACCACGGCGTCCGACCCGACGAACCGGTCGGCATATTCCGTCTCGACGAAATCCTTGTAGTCGGCGAACGTCCGGGCGTAGGCGTCGCTGAATTTCTTCTCGGCCAGTCCGCGGGCGGCGTTGATGATCGTTTCCGAACCCAGGGACGACAAGTCCGCCGCAAGACGCTCGGATCCCCGGCCGGGGATGTAGCTCAGCGAGGCCGAGGCGAGCTCGGAGGAGACCTCGCGGAGAAACTGATAGGCC
>VGJF01000321.1 GCA_016867585.1 Candidatus Aminicenantota bacterium
GAAAGCGATGAAGGGGCTTCGGGCCCCCGGGCCGTCGATCTCGCGGACCGTCCGGCCGTCGCCGGTCAAGGCGAGGGTCGCGAGGAGAAGATGGAGATGGAGCAGGCCGCGGCCGAAATCGACCGTCGTCTCGGGGGTGACGAGACGGACTTCGGCTCCGGCGTCGATGAAGAATTTCGACAAAGAGGCCGCTTCGGAGATCCGGGCCTCGGCCTCCGGTCCGTCCGTCTCGTCGAGCGTGATCGTGATCCTGCGGCCGACCTGCTCGGCGTACTCCTTGACCAGGGGCCGGCCCGTCTTGGCCGTCAATTTCCAGCAGATCAGCCGGGAGTCCTCGTTCTCCGCGTACTCGCGCAGTCCGCGGAAATCTTCGCCGACGCCGCGCCGGGGAACGGCGACTTGGCCCTCGCGAACGGCCGGGGAAGTTCGGCGCCCGTAGATTTCGAAGACCCGGGGAAAAGCCAGGCCGAGGGCCGGCGGGACGGGGCGGCGGTGAAGGAAGAGGCCGAAGGGAAAGGGGCTTTCCAGCCGCAGGCCGGCGATCCTGTTCAGGCCCCGCCGGGGAAAGAGGGCGGTCAGGACGGCCTCCGCGGCGGCGCCTTTCCGGACGACGGACACCTCGGCCGTCCCGACCGGGCCGACGATCGAGACTTGGTGGGAGGCCCGGCCCTTGACCTTGTCCAGCCTCAAGGCGAGGCCGAAGGGAGTCCCTTGGAATATCTGATCGGGAAAGCCCGCCTCGAGGCGAAGGCCGCGGAGGTTCATCCGGCCGAAGACCCAGGCGACGGCGACGACGGCCCAGAGCAGGCCGTCGACGAGGTAGAGCAGGTTCGAGGCGCTTGTCGCCGCGCCGACAAAGGTCAGGACCGCGGCCAGGACGAACCGGAAACCGAATCGCGTCATCATGGCCGGCGCGGCGGAGGCGGCTAGAGGGGAACGGAAACCCTCTCCAGGACGTCGCGGACGGCGGCGTCCGACTCGTGGATCCGGAGAAGGCCGTAGGCTTGCGATTCGATGACGATCCGGTGGGCGAGGACGGGCACGGCGACGTTCTTGATGTCGTCGGGGATGACATAGGACCGCCCGTAGGTCAGGGCGTAGGCCTGGGCGGCCCGCCGAAGGAGGAGGGCTCCGCGGGGGCTGACGCCGAGCTTGATGCCCTTCGTCCGGCGGGTCTCCGCGGCCAAAGCGACGATGTAGCCGAGAAGGGCGTCCTCGACCCGGACGCCCTCAACCCGGTTTTGAAGGGCGACGGCTTCGGCCGCGGTCAGGACGGGCTCCAGGCGTCCGGCCTGCTGGTAGAGATCCCGCCCCCGGATGATCTCCCTTTCGCTCGCCGGGTCGGGATAGCCGATCCGGAGCCGGATGAGGAACCGATCAAGCTGGGCTTCGGGGAGCGGGAAGGTCCCGTGGTATTCGATCGGATTTTGGGTGGCGATGATCATGAACGGATCGGGGAGGGCATAGGTTCCGCCGTCGATCGTGACCTGGAGGTCGTTCATGGCCTCGAGGAGGGCGCTCTGGGTCTTGGGGGTCGTCCGGTTGATTTCATCGGCCAGGACGATGTTGCTGAAGATCGGGCCGGGTTTGAAGGAGAAGACCGCCTCGCGGGGGTTGAAGATCGACATCCCGAGGAGGTCCGAGGGGAGGAGGTCGTTGGTGAACTGAATCCGGCGGAAGGAGGATTCGATCGAGCGGGCTAGGGCGATCCCGAGGAGGGTCTTCCCGATCCCGGGAACGTCCTCGATGAGGAGATGGCCCCGGGCCAGGAGCGCCGCGGCCACGAGGCGGACGACCTCGGGGTCCCCGATGAAGACCTGCCGGATGTTGCCGATGAGGCGTTCGACGGCCGATCGTTCGGGGCCGTCTTGAGGGAGGGTCGATGGGTCGGCCATGAGGATCCATTATAGCAGAAAGGCGGGGGGCCGGTTTCTTGTGTTGACAGAGGTTGGAGAATCGCCTAATTTGGATAAGGCGGCTCGATGTCTTCGAGGTCGAGCCGGAGGAGGCCGGAGATGCATGAACCAAAACGATGGGCTGTGCTTGTCCGGGCGGCCGCGGTTTCGGCCGTCCTCTTCGGAGCGGCCGCCGCTCCGGTGGATTCCCAGGGCTGGGAGAGAAAAACCTTCGGACGCCTGAGCTGCGAGCTGCCGACTGAATGGAAAAACGCGTCCTGGGAAGACATCGGCCAACAGATCTGGATGAAGGGCGACCCCGAAAATCCCGAGGTCATCTTCAGCGTCATCCGGACGGCCGACATCCAGGAGATCTTCGAGGATTTCAAGGTCGAGGCCAAGACGGTCGTCGTCGTCGGCGGCAAAAAGGCCGTGAAATACACCGGCTCGCCGGTCGATGAGGCGGGAAAGGGGCTCATCATCGTCTTCGATGAGAAAGAGGGCGGCGAGACGCTGGCCCTGATCGGGGCCTTTCAAGACGAATCGGTCTGGAACCGAGAAAAGTCCGTTTTCGACCGGATCGTGGGTTCCGTCCGTTTCGCCGGGGCGGCGGCCGCGCCCGCCTGCGTGTGGGATTCCTTCACTTTCGACCAAAGGCAGTTCGCCGCCCAGCCGGGCGGGGTCTTTCCGATGCGGAGAAACTTCCCCACCGGCTCCTACCGGATTCACGTCGGCCCGGCCGGGAAGACGGGGCTCGACATCCCGCCGAAGGCCTGGAGGACGTTCGGTCCTTACCCCGTTGTCGCCGGCCGCAAATATGCCGCCATCATCAAAAGGGGGGCGGGGACGATCTGCGAGCTCGATTGGGAGACGGATTCGGCCCGGATCATGATGTATTCCGTCCCTCCCGCCGACAAGCCGGGTCTTCCGGGACACGCCGTCGTCTATGTCCGGAACGACATCCCGGACGAATTCTACGCCATCTGCCTGGAGCCCGTCGGAGCGCCCGCCGGGGGGAAGCCCGAGCTGCAGTTCGACGATTCTTGGATGCGGTCGGTCAAGGCCGGCGCGACTCTCACCCTGAGAGCCAAGGCCGTCCATATTCCGGCCGAGGTCAAGAGGTTGAAATTCTCTTGGTACCTGCATCTTAACGACTGCTTGTCGGCGACTCCTCCGGGGACCAAGGTCAATTTTTGGTACAACCAATTCGCCGACGTCGTGAACGGCGAGGCGGAATGCACCCTGGTCATGAAAGCCGCGTCGGCTCCCGGGGAGAGCAGCTTCACTCTTCTCGTCCAGGACGAGCCTTACCAGAAGCGGGTTTTTCTGAGCACGAAGACTCTTCCCTACAAAATCCAGTGAGTCTAA
>VGJF01000322.1 GCA_016867585.1 Candidatus Aminicenantota bacterium
TCAAGGCCGCCGCTTGGGGGTCTCCGTCGGCCGGCAGGGCGGCCCGAACCTTGTCGAAGTCGACGCCGCTCTCCCGGAGCGAAAGGAAATCCGCCGTTCCGTTCCTGAGGAAGGACACCTTTTTCAAACCCCGGGACAGGAGGAACTCCTTGACCCGGCTGACCTTGCGTTCGCCGATGTCGTCGAGGACGCGGAGATATTTCTGGTGAAGGACCCATTCATTGAGGAGGAAGGCGACCTCGGCCGGGGTGAAGCGGGCCCAGAACAGGGGCGGGGACTTCAGCTCGACGAGAGAGCCGATGACGAAAGCCCCGGCCTCGTAGCCTCCCCGGCCCTGGGCCAGGCAGCGTATGGCCGCGAGTTTGAACAGCCGGACGCGCCGCTCCTCGGTCAAGCCGTCGAACGCCGTCCGGTTGATGAGATGGGTTCCCAGCGTCGCCTCGAGAAGCCGGAGGACGAACCCCTCCGGGTTGAAATCGAAAGCCCGGTTGACGAATTCGGCGGCCTTGGCCGGGTCGTCCCTCAGCTCGCCGTAGCGGATGGCGTGGCCGAGGTCCTGGAGGCTCTCGAAGGCCGTCGCCTCGACGTCTTCGAGAATCCGCCGGTAAGCCCGGTAATATTCAGCCAGCCGCTCGAACCTCGGCCTTTCCTGCGGCGAAAGGCTCACTTTCTCTTCGCCCATGAACCTCAGAAGCCGGGCCGGAGCGTAGTCGGCCTTGCCGAGGAAGAGCGTTTTCTGGCGGCTCGAAATCGTCGCCCAATCGCCTTCCCGGAGCTCTTTTCCCTCCCGGTTCAGGAGGCGGCCGCCCACCGCGTCCATCCGGAGGCCGTCCTCCTCGAGGTTGAGAAGGGCGGGGATGCCTAAATATTGGGCGGTCGTGACGACGTGGATCGCCGCCGGGCTCAGGCTGCATATGCCGCCGACCTTTTGCATGCCGATCGCGTCCTGGGGGGTGAAGCGCTCCTTGACGAGAATGGCGTTCTCTCCGGCCTGCGCCTGCCGGGCGAGTTCGGCTCTCCGGGCCGAAAAATAGACTCGCCCCGAGACGGCCGACCGGGGAAGAACAGCGACGCCCTTCCCGAAGCGGGTCAGGGCCTGGAGCGAGCGGGGGTCGATGGTGTCGGACTCGATCTGCCGGACATGGTAGGGCTTAATGAGCTCCCGGACCCGGCCGGCCGAGATCCGGCCGGCCCGGTGCATGTCCATGACCGCGGTCAGGATCCCCGCTCCCGACAGCTCGGCCGAGTTGACCTGAAGGATGGTGAATGTCCCGTGAACGCCGGTGAACTCGACCATGACCGGACCATGGAAGATGTCCTCGAGCTGAGCCATTCGGTCCCAGAAGTGGTAGACGGCCGGGAATTCCGTCTTGGCCTCCGACCGGGCGACGAAATGCCTTTCTTCGGGCACGACCCGGCCGGTCATCAGGTCCTCGCCGAAAATCGTTCGGCCGAATTGAAAAAAGACGCCCTGTCCCAGGCGGGGATGCCGGCTGTAGAGGACGCCGGCGTAGGAGTCGCGGTCGATGACGCTGCAGACCATCCGCTGGATGATCACAGCCGGATAGAGGACCTCGTGCCTGACGAAATTCCGCAGGACGTCGAGGTGGGCCTCGTAGTACCGGAAAATCCGGTCGAGGAAAAAGAGGATCTGGGCCATGGCGTCGACGAGGAGGGCGGGGTTTCGCCGGGCGATGAGGTCCTCGACCTTGAGGACGAGGGCCGCCGCCGTCTCCGGGTCGAGGCCCGGCCGGATGTCCCGCTCGAGGCCCCGGTACGCCTCCGGGTCGAGGGCCTCGAGGATCGTTTTCCGGTTGTTGAGGCGGATCCGGACGGCGGCGTCTTCGCCGTAGCGGGACGGGAGGCCGGGCATGACTTCGGGCGTGAGGCCGACATTCAAATACGTCGGCATGAATCCGGGAATGTGCTCGGGAAGGGCCGAGCGCATGGCGATGAGGAGCGGATTGGCCGGATTGCCGAGGTTCCGGCCGCTGAGAATCTCCAGGTTCCGGACGGCGTCCCGGGCGCACGCTTCGAGCTCGGGAACGGAAAGTTTGAAGGCCGAGGCGGCGAGGAGGCTGAAATCGGCCGTGGCGAATCCCCGCCGGGAGAGGTCGAGGAGGATCCTGCCCTTGTGGCTGATCTGGGTCTCGGTGAACACCCCGGAGGTCGTGTAGGGGATGACGGCCTCGCTTTCGACGAGCGGCCGGCCGGCGAAGCGGGCCGCGATTTTCTCCTGGGTCTCGGTCGTCTTCTTCCGGAGCTCGGCCGCCGCCCCGGCGTCTCCCCGGCGGGCCCGGTGAATGAGGTCGAGATGCTCCAGGGCCGCGGCCGGGGCGACCCGGTCGAGGAACCTGACGTCGTAATCGCGGACGGAAATCGTGACCGCCCCCCCCGCTCCGGTCAGGTAGTCGATTTCCGGGGGTAGGTATCCCTTGGGACGGGGATAGCGGGTCCCCCGGAGGCGGTGTTCGAGGTTGGCCGAGATCAGCCGGGCACTCGTGTATTCGTTCCGGACCTCGGTGATCGAACGGATGGCCGGGGCCATGTCTCCTCCCGTCTATTTGTGAACGCCGCCCTGGTCCCACCGCCGGATCATCTCTTCGATGAGCTCGGCGACCCGGTCGTTGACCCGGCGAAAATACTCCTTGGCCTTGGCCGGGTCGAAGTCGGGATAGCCCTGGCCCTTTTCGTAGAGGAGGATCGTCGCCGGAGTCGGAACGGCGAGATACGATCCGGCCGGGGACGGGTTGGGGACGGCCATGTCCTTCTTGTAGCGCTCGGGATGGACATGTTCGGGGAGAAACGCCTGGATATAGGCCGTTTCATTGTTGCCGGCGTGCCCGCCGTTCTGCCCGAAGACGGCCTTGGTGATGTCGTCGGCCAAGGTCCACCAATTGACGACGAGGATCCGGACCCGCTTCGCGTTGGCCGTCCGGGTCGCCGCCTGGTTGAGGAGGGCCGTGTTGCCCCCGTGCCCGTTGAGGACGATGATGTTCCGGAAGCGGTTGTCGGCCAGGCCGGCGAGAATCTCCTCGACAAACGGGGCGTAGGCCGCCTCCGAAATCGAGATCGCCCCGGGATAGGCCTTCAGGCCGGGCGTCACGCCGTAATTCAAGGGCGGGGCGATCAGGGTGTTCAACCGCCCGGCGATCTCGCCGGCCATGGCGACGGGGGCGAGGTTGTCCGTCCCGTTGGGGATGACCCCGTGGGCTTCGAGCGAGCCGACGGGGAGGAGGACGGTCGCGATCTTCGCCGGGAC
>VGJF01000323.1 GCA_016867585.1 Candidatus Aminicenantota bacterium
AGCATGACGAAGAGGAGAGCCGCGAGGAATCCCCAGGTCCATTTTTTCATCGTCGTCTCCTTGTCGCGGATGTCGGAGGGCATTCCGCCCGACGCATACTATAACCATCCCGGGACGGGAAGGCAAAGCCGCGGTTTTACGTCGAGACCTGAGGGAGACGGTTCCGGCATCGCAGGGGGCCCGGCTGGAGCCGAAACTCGTCTTTTAGATCCCCTGGCGGGGGACGAACGAAAATAGGATGTCGAAGTCAATCCGCCCTCGCCCAAATCCGATGTCCTGGACGAGCTCGGCCGCGGCGATATCACGGTCGACGAAGCGCTCAAGCGCCTGAAAGGTTGAGGCCCATGTTTTCCGTCTGGATGAGACTAAAGATCCGGCCCGCGAAAAAGAGGGGGGTCTCGCTTTGGTTTCCGGTCATCCTGATCTGGATCCTTGAACGAGAAGCGCATAAATAAGGCATATAGGGTTGCTGTCATCGGTTTTCGATTGACGAGAGGCACCGTTCGGGGATAGACTTCCGCCGATCCCCGACGATTAGGAGGACCGATGAGACAACGGGCTTTTTTTGGTGACGGCAACCCTA
Organism: Candidatus Aminicenantota bacterium; assembly: GCA_016867585.1. Classification (GTDB taxonomy): domain Bacteria; phylum Acidobacteriota; class Aminicenantia; order Aminicenantales; family UBA4085; genus JAAZPG01. The sequence goes on from VGJF01000323.1 coordinate 584, forward strand.
TTCACCCCATTCCGAGAGCCAGGATCGGCGTGAGCGGAAATAGGGCAAATAGGGCCGCTGTCACCGGATTTCGATGGATGGCGGCCGTACTCGTTCTCGCCACGGCCGCGAGCGCGGGCCCCGTCGACCGGAATTGGCAGATGGCCGGAGCCCGCGATATCGACAACATCCTTCCCGAGAAGGCGCGGGCCGAGGTCTTCAACCGCTGGCTGGAGTGGCGGTTGAACAACATCGTTCCCATGCTCATGCGGCGCGAGGGGATCGACCTCTGGATGGTCGTCAACCGCGAATACAACGAGGACCCGGTCTACATGTCCATGGTCTCCGCTCCGGTCATGTCCGCCCGCCGCCTGTCGATCCTCATCTTCCACGACCGGGGAGCGGAAGGCGTCAAGCGGCTGACGGCCAACTGGCACGGCTCGGGTTCGACCGGCCCGTTCTACGAGATGATCTTCAAGGACCGGTCCAAAGGCTGGAAGGGGCAGTTCGAGACGGTCGCGGCCTACATCCGGGAGCATAAGCCGAAAAAAGTCGGCCTGAATTTATCGGAGCACTGGGCTTTCGGCGACGGCCTGACCGTCGGCCTGATGAGGGAGATCGAAAAGGCTCTCGACCCGGCCGACCGGGCGAAAATCGTCTCGGCTGAGAGACTCTGCATCGGCTGGCTCGAGACCCGGAGCCCGATGGAGCTCAGCGTCTACCGCCACTTGAACGGCATCGCCCACGACCTCGTCGGAGAATTCTTCTCAAACCGGGTTATTGTCCCCGACGTGACGACGACCGAGGACGTCGTTTGGTGGCTCCGCCAGCGGATCACCGACGCCGGCCTCGAGACCTGGTTCCAGCCGTCGATCAGCATCGCCCGCTCGCCCGACGACCAGGCCCGCTACGGCAAGGGCGACCGGACGATTCGCCGCGGGGACCTCCTCCACTGCGACATCGGCATCCGCTACCTCGGCCTCTGCACCGACACCCAGCACAATGCCTATGTTCTGAGGACGGGGGAGACCGAGGCCCCGGCCGGCCTCAAGGAGCTTCTCCGACGCGGAAACCGGCTCCAGGAGATCTTCATGGACGAGTTCCGGACGGGCAGGACGGGGAACGAAATCTATCTCGCCGCCCTGGCCAAGGCCAAAGCCGAGGGCATCGAGGGCCGCATCTATACCCATCCCCTCGGCATCCACGGCCACGCCGCCGGACCGACCCTGGGATTGACCGAAGCCCAGAGCGGCGTCCCCGTCCAGGGCGATTATCCCCTCTACGAAAACACCTGCTACGCCATCGAAATGAGCGCCTCTCATGTCATTCCGGAATGGGGCAACACCCGGGTTTCGATGGGTCTCGAGGACGGGGCCGCATTCACGAAGGACGGCTGTCGCTGGCTGGACGGGTATCCGCGGGAGCTCTACTTGATCAAATAGCCGGGGGGCGAGGGCCCCCCCGGGGCATTGCTTCGAGGAGCCCGATCGAGTAAAATATCCCCTTCTTATAGAATTCCCATCGGCCCTGTCTGATTGATCCTCCGAGGATCGCGGTCTTCATGCCGGCTGACGAGGATTCGAAACCCCTTTTCGGGGGGGCATTCTTCCCCGCGACGAAAGCGAAAGAAGGACGAACATGAGTCGAATGACCAAATGCCGGGCGTCCGCCGTCGGGTTCATCTTCGCCGTCATCCCGTCTCTCGCGGCGCAGGATGCGCCGAAGGCTTTCAGCCTCCGGGCCGCGCGCGAGTTCGCCGTCGCCCACGGCTACGACACCCGGAAATCCGACCTCGACGTCGTCTCGGCCCGCGAGAAGGTCAGGGAAACGGTATTCGGAGGCTTCCCCCAGGTGTCGTCCAACATCTCCTACAACAACAACCTCAAGCTGGCGACGAGCCTCATCCCCAACTTTTTCGAAGGCAAGCCGGAGGAGAAAATCCCCATCAAATTCGGCACCCAACACAATGCCAGCGCCAACATCCAGGTCCAGCAGCTTGTCTTCAGCGGAAGCTACATCGTCGGCCTCCAGACGTCCCGGCTCTATCGCGAGCTGGCCGAGCAGGGTTTCGAGCGGACGAGCCTGGCCGTCAAGGAGACGGTGACGAAGACCTACGGCCTGATCCTCGTCGCCCGGGAAAACGAGCGCATCCTCCGGGCGACCCTGGACAATCTCGAGAAAACCCTGGCCGAAATCCGGGAGCTCCACCGGGAGGGATTCGTCGCCGAGACCGACGCCGACCTCGTCCAGATGGCCGTCAATCAGCTCGGCAACGGGGTCGAGGCCGTCGCCGCCCAGGTCGAGATCGCCCACAAGCTCCTCAAGTACCAGATGGGCCTGGATCTCGAGGAAAAGATCGAGCTCACGGACACCCTTTCCGACCTCCTGGTCCGGACCGACGTCGCGGCCGCGCTGGCCAGGGCCTTCAAACTCGAAGACAATATCGACTGGAAGCTCCTCGTCAGCCAGGAGCGGATGTCCGAGCAGGCCTTGAAGAACGAAAAGGCCCGCTATTGGCCGACGGTCTCGGCTTTCTTCACCTACCAGCAGAACGCCTTTCGCGACTCGTTCAGCTTCCTGAGCGGGGGCCAGCGCTGGTTCCCGCTCCAGATCCTGGGGGTCCAGGTCAGCCTCCCGGTTTTCCGAAGCGGAGCCCAGGCCGCCCGGGTCGTTCAGGCCGAGGTGGCGGCCGAACAGGC
>VGJF01000324.1 GCA_016867585.1 Candidatus Aminicenantota bacterium
GTCGAGCGCCGGAGAGGTGTCCGAGTGGCTTAAGGAGCGCGCTTGGAAAGCGCGTGTGCGTCGCAAGGCGTACCGCGGGTTCGAATCCCGCCCTCTCCGCACCTGCCCCGAAGACGCGAGCCTGTTTCGGATTCCCTCTCCTGGAGAGGGGATAAAGGGCGGAAGACATTCATTCGGACCCGAAGGAGCCTTCATGAAAGCCAAAGAGTTCATCGCCGTCGAGGACAAGTACGGCGCCCACAACTATCATCCCCTCGACGTCGTCATCACCAAGGCCAAGGGCATCTGGGTCTGGGACGTCGAGGGCCGGAAATACCTCGATTTACTGAGCGCCTATTCCGCCGTCAATCAGGGCCACAACCATCCCCGGATCGTCAAGGCCCTGATCGACCAGGCGCGAAACCTGACCCTGACGTCGCGGGCCTTCCGCAACGACCAATGGCCGATGCTCGCCCGGGAGCTCTGCCGGCTCACGGGATATGAGATGGTCCTGCCGATGAACTCGGGGGCCGAAGCCTGCGAGACGGCGGTCAAGGCCGCCCGCAAATGGGGCTACCAGAAAAAAGGGATTCCCCAGGACCAGGCCGAGATCATCGCCTGCGAGAACAACTTCCACGGCCGGACGGTGACGGTCATCAGCTTTTCGACCGAACCGCTCTACCGCAAGGATTTCGGGCCCTTTACCCCCGGCTTCAAGATCATCCCCTTCGGCGACGCCGGGGCCCTGGAAAAGGCCGTCACCCCGAATACGGCGGCTTTCTTCGTCGAGCCCTATCAGGCCGAGGCGGGCATTCTCATCCCCTCGCCGGGATACCTCAAGAGAGCCAAGGAGATCTGCGAGCGGAACAATGTCCTTTTCATCGCCGATGAAATCCAGACCGGCCTGGGAAGGACGGGCAAGCTCTTCGCCTTTGAGCACGAAGGCTTCAAGCCCGATATGATCGTCATCGGCAAATCCCTCGGCGGCGGCTGTTACCCGATTTCGGCCGTTATCGCGCCCCGGTCCGTCCTGGGCGTCTTCAAGCCCGGGGAGCACGGCTCGACCTTCGGCGGCAATCCCCTGGCCTGCGCCGTCGCCCGGGAAGCCCTTCGGGTCATCAAGGACGAGAAGCTCGTTCAGAACGCGGCCAAGATGGGGGCGTACTTCATGGCGAAGCTCCGGACGATCCGGAGCCGCCACCTCAAGGAGGTCCGAGGCCAAGGGCTCCTCATCGGCCTCGAGCTTCAACGGGATGCCGGGGGGGCCCGACGGTTCTGCGAGGCCCTCAAGGGCGTCGGCCTCCTCTGCAAGGAGACGCACGACCACGTCATCCGCTTCGCCCCGCCGCTCATCATCACGAAAAAGGATCTCGACTGGGCTTTCGAACGCATCCGGAGCGTCTTTGGGAAATTCGCCTAGAGGGCGGACCGGCGGGAAACGTCCTGGTCGTCGAGCCGGATGGCGGGGGAGGGTCGTCCGGCGCGGCTGAAACTTCGACGTCCGCTTCAAGGTGAAGCCCGAGGCCTGAAAAAAAACCTTGGGATTTCGGGCCGATTATGGTAGACTGTCGCTTACTGAAGAAGGATCCGCTTATCCTTTCCGAGGTCAATTCCGGTCCATGTCGTATCTCGTCCTCGCCCGCAAATACAGGCCGAAGACGTTCGAGGAGATGGTCGGCCAGAAGGCCGTCGTCCGGACGCTCCAGAACGCCATCAAGTCCGACCGCGTCGCCCAGGCCTATCTCTTTTCGGGGATGCGGGGCGTGGGGAAAACGACCGCCGCCCGGATCCTGGCCAAGGCCCTGAACTGCGGGCGCGGCCCGACCCCGACGCCCTGCAACGCCTGCGACTTCTGCCGCGAAATCGACGACGACCATGCCGTCGACTATCTGGAGATCGACGGCGCCTCGAACCGGGGCATCGACGACATCCGCTCCCTGCGCGAACTCGTCAAATACAAGGCCCTCCGCAGCCGGACGAAAATCATCTATATCGACGAAGTCCACCAGATCACCAAGGATGGATTCAACGCCCTCTTGAAGACGCTCGAAGAGCCGCCCGAAAACACCGTCTTCATTTTCGCCACGACCGAGTTCCAAAAGGTCCCGGCGACGATCGTCTCGCGCTGCCAGCATTTCGAATTCAAGCGAGCCTCCCAGCGGGAAATCATGGACCATCTGGCCGTCGTCGCCGAAAAGGAGGGCTTGACGATTTCGCCCTACGGTCTCGGCCTGATCGCCGCCGCGGCCGACGGCAGCCTCCGCGACTCCCAGAGCCTCCTCGACCAGGCCGTCGCCTTCTGCGGCGAACGGGTCGAAGACGAGGCCCTCAAGGAAATCCTGGGGACGATCAATCGGGACCTTCTGTTCGCCTTTTCCTCCGCCGTCCTGGCCGAACAGGCCGACCGCGTCTTTCCGCTGATCGAGAAAGTCCTCGACTCGGGTTACGACCTCCGGGCTTTCGCCAAAGAGCTCATCCAGCACTTCCGAAACCTTCTCGTCGTCCGGACGATGTCCCGGCCTGAGGACATCCTTCTCTTCAACCCGGAGGACATGAACCGGCTCCGGGCCGAAGCCGAAAAAGCCGCGGACGAGGAGCTCCTCCGCTATCTCCAGGCCCTCCAGGCGGGCGAGCCGAACCTCCGCTATTCCTCCAACCCACAAATCACCCTTGAAACGCTCCTCGTCAAGCTCTGTCATTTCCGAAAGCTTGTCCCCTTGAAAGAGCTTATCCGGGACCTCGAGCCGGCCAAAAAGGCCCTGGGCCGCGCCGACCTGGCTTCTGCTCCCCCTCCCGCGGGTCGGAACGACGGACCGGCGGTTCCGGCGGTCACGACCCGAAAGCCTTTTTCCGGGCGGGAGCCGAAGCCCGCCGGACAGACCGGGGCTTCATGGGGCCGGCCGAGCGATCGACCGGCGCCGCCGCCCGCTCCGCCGGTCATGCCGCCGCCGTCAAGGCCGGCCGGGCCGCCTCGCGACGGGCAAACCGAGGCCGCCCGAAAGGACCCGAACGTCAAGATGTTCCTCGAACGGATGAAAGGCCGGATCGTCTCGGTCGAACCGACGAAAGGCCGCCGCGAAGGCGGGGAGGAGTGAGATGAAGGGACTCGGGGACCTCAACCGGATGATCAAGACGGCCAAGGAGATGCAGGAGCGCATCCAGCGAGAGCTCTCGGAGCTGCGGATCGAGGGCTCAAGCGGCGGCGGCATGGTCGTCGCGATCCTCGACGGGCAGAAGAACCTCCTCTCCCTCAAGCTCGATCCCGAGGTCGTCGACA
>VGJF01000325.1 GCA_016867585.1 Candidatus Aminicenantota bacterium
TTGATGCGGAAATGGCTCTTCTACGGCGCCGTCCTGGCCGCCGTCTATGCCTTGATGAGGCTCAACACGAAAAGGAACCGGGAGCGGCATCCGCGTCTGAAGCGCCTTGACGAAGCGATCAACATCACGGTCTTCGTTCTCTTGGCCGCCTACACGATCGTCTTTCTCGTCTGGCTGTTCAAGCAAATTTTCCGCTAAGCGCTCTCCGCTCCGGACCTCGCGACCGCCCGCTTGATCATCCGGCCGAAGATCAAGGCGTGGAAGGGCTTCATCGCCCACCAATAGAGCCGCCCGCCAAGCCCCTTGGGCAGGAAATAGGCCGTCTGGACGAGCTCCTCTCCTTCGATCGCAAACTCGAGCCAGGCCTTGCCGGGGACCTTCATCTGGGCCAGAAGGAGAAGGCGGCGGTTCTCGCGCAAATCCGAAACTTTCCAGAAATCCAGGCTGTCGCCGATCCTCAGGCTTTCGGGATCGCGCCGGCCCCGATTCAGGCCGAGCCCTCCGACCAGCTTGTCCGCCATTCCCCGGAGCCGCTAGAGCCAGTCTTGAGCCAGCCAGCCCCGCCGTCCGCCGATCGACGTCACGGCCCTGAACACGGCCGCGGCCGGCACCCCGCCGAAGGCCCGGCGCCGCTTGTCGGCATAGACGGCCGCGGCAAAGGCGTCTTCGTAAGGCCGCGGCCGGATCGCCGGGAAAAAGCGGGCGGCATTGTCGTTGAGGACGACGGTCTCGGATTTCAGGCCTTCGACCAGGGCCCGGGCGATCGAGAAAGGCACCGGCGTCATGAGGATGAGCCAGTAGGAGGACAGGCGCGGCGAAAGCACCGGCACCGGAATGATGTGCCGCCGCAGGCCCATGACCTTGGCCGCTCCGAGGAGCATCTCGCGGAAGCTCATGGCTTCGGCCCCGATGTCGATGATGAGGCTTTCCCGGGCGTCGAGGTCGAGGGCGGCTCGGAGGTAGGCGCAGACGTCGGCGATGCCGATCGGCTGAGTCCGCGTCTTGACCCAGCGCGGCGTGGTCATGACCGGCAGCTTGGCCACCAGGTTGCGGATCATCTCAAAGCTCGCGCTCCCCGAACCGATGACCGTCCCGGCCCGGAACCAGAGGACTTGCAGGCGGTCCGGCCTGGCGCTCAGGATCTCGCCCGTTTCGAGCCGGCTCCGGAGGTGCTTGCTCCCGGTGTCTTTCGTTCCCAGGCCCCCGAGATAGACGACTCTCCTCACCCCGGCCTCCAGGGCCGCTTCCCGGAAATTCTCGGCGCTCCGGCGCTCGAGCTCGGGGAAGTTCCCCCCCGACCCCATGGAATGGACGAGATAGTAGGCCGTATCGACGCCGGCCATGGCCCGCCCCAAAGCCGCGCGGTCGAACGTCGTCCCCTCGACGACCTCGATGGACGGCGACGGCGGAGCCCCCAGCTTCGCCGCGCTGCGGACGAGAAGGCGCAGCCGGACGCCCGGCTCGGCGGCGAAGATCCCCATGAGGCGCCGGCCGACATATCCCGTCGCCCCCGTCAGGAGAACGCTTTTCATGGAATATCCGTTGAAGGCATTATACAACGAACGGCTGGCCTGAGGATTCGTTTCGCGATACAATCCTCTTGATGAGATCCGCGAATCCGGGGAAAAGATGACCCCAAAAAAACGTCTGAACAGGGTTGCCTTCGCCATGTTGTTTTTCGCCGCCGCCGCGGCCTCGGGCCGGCACGCGCCCGCCCCTGCCGCCGAGGACCGCGAAACCGACCCCCTCGTCCTCCGGAAGCTCGAGCGGTTCCAGGACTGGAAGTTCGGGCTGATGATGCACTGGGGCCCCTACAGCCAGTGGGGCGTCGTCGAGTCCTGGTCGATCTGCTCCGAGGACGAGCCCTGGTGCCGCCGCAGCATCCCCGACTACGTCGAATACAAGCGCCGCTACGAGGAGCTCCCCAAGACGTTCAATCCGGCGAAATTCGACCCGGACGCCTGGGCCCGGGCCGCCAAGGCGGCCGGGATGCGCTACGTCGTCCACACGACCAAGCACCATGACGGCTTCTGCATGTTCGACACCCGCCGGACCGACTACCGGATCACCCACCCCTCCGTCCCCTTCTCGAAAAATCCCCGGGCCAACGTCGTCAAGGAAATCTTCGACGCCTTCCGCCGCGAAGGCTTCGGCCTCGGGGCCTACTTCTCGAAGCCCGACTGGCATTCGCCCGACTACTGGGCGCCCGAGTGGGCCACCCCCGACCGGAACGTCAATTACGACACCGACCGCTATCCCGAGCGCTGGCAAAAATTCAAGGACTTCACCTACGCCCAAATCGAGGAGATCATGACGGGCTACGGCCCCCTCGACATCCTCTGGCTCGACGGCGGCTGGGTCCGGCCCTATCCTCCCCTTCCCCCCGGCCTCAAGGGCCTGATCAAGCAGCCCCATAACCAAGACATCGACATGCCCAGGATCGCGGCCATGGCCCGGGGCCATCAGCCCGGCCTGATCGTCGTCGACCGGGCGGTCGCCGGCCGCTACGAGAACTACCGCACGCCGGAGCAGGAAGTCCCCGAAAAGCCCCTCCCCTACCTCTGGGAGACCTGCATGACCATGGGGAATTCTTGGTCCTATGTCCCCGACGACAAATACAAGCCGACCCGCCGCCTCGTCCACCTCCTCGTCGACATCGTCTCCAAGGGCGGGAACTTCCTCCTCAACATCGGGCCGAGCCCGGAGGGAGAGTTGCCGCCCGAGTCTCTCGTCCGCCTCCGCGAGATCGGCGACTGGATGCGGGTGAACGGCGAGGCCATCTACGGCACCCGGCCCGTCCCGCCCCACAAAGAGGCCAAGATTTGCTACACCCGGAGGCCCGACGGGACGATTTATGCCCTATATCTCGCCGACGAGAAGGAGACGGCCCCCCCGTCCAAGATCATGCTCGTCTCCCACAGCCCCGGCCCGAAAGGGAAAATCGAGATGCTTGGCCTTGACGGCGCCGCCTTGAAATGGGAGGCCGTCGGCAACGGGGCCCTCGTCGAAATCCCCGCCTCGGCCCGAAAAAAGCCGCCCTGCGGACACGCCTGGACCCTGAAAATCAGCCCGGCCGCTTGAAAAAGCGATGCAAAAGCGAAACGCCGCCCGGATCGGATGGCTCGCGGCCATCCTGATGATTGGAGGAATCGCGGCCATGACGCCGTCCGACCAAGACAAGCCCGGCCCCGCCTCCCCCCTGTCGCCCCCTCCCCTCCCCTGGCTCAAAGGCTAC
>VGJF01000326.1 GCA_016867585.1 Candidatus Aminicenantota bacterium
TCTGAGCTTCCCGGAGTACAAGGCCAGGGCCCGGCAAGTCCTGTACGTTTCAGCCACCCCGGCCGGGTACGAAATCGCCAAGGCCGGCGGAACGGCCGTCGAGCAGATCGTCCGGCCGACGGGCCTGGTCGATCCGGAGATCGAGATCAGGCCGGCCGCCGGCCAGGTCGAGGACCTCAGGCGCGAGATCGAATCCCGGACCGCCCGGAACGAACGGATTTTGGTCACGACCCTGACCAAACGCCAAGCCGAGGACCTGACCCGCCACTACCACGAGCTCGGCCTGCGGGTCCGTTATCTTCACTCCGAGGTCGAGACCCTCGACCGGGTCAAGATCCTCCTCGACCTCCGGAAGGGCGCCTTCGACGCCCTCATCGGGATCAACCTCCTCCGCGAGGGCCTCGACCTTCCCGAGGTCTCGCTCGTCGCCATCCTCGACGCCGACAAGGAGGGCTTTCTCCGGTCGGCGACCTCGCTCATCCAAACCTTCGGACGGGCGGCCCGCAACGTCAACGGCCGGGCCATCCTCTACGCCGAGGCCGTCACGGAGTCGATGCAGAAAGCCGTCGCCGAAACGAACCGCCGCCGGGCCCTCCAGGAGGCCTACAACCGGCTCCACGGGATCACCCCCCAGTCCATCCAAAAGGACATCGGGGAGGTCCTCTCCAGCGTAAGCGAACGCGATTACCTCGACGCCACCCGGTTGGCCGAGGACAAGGACTTCGCCCTGTCTCCCCGGGAACGAAAAAAGCGGATCGACCGTCTCGAAAAGCGGATGAAAGAGGCGGCCAAGGCCCTGGAGTTCGAAAAAGCGGCCAAGCTGCGGGACGAGATCCGCAAACTCAAGACCGCCGAGCTCGAGATCACGGCCGATTGAGGACATGGACGTCAAGGAGACGGCGGCCTCTCTCCCGGCCAAGCCGGGGATCTATCTCTTCAAGAATCGTCGGGGGGAGGTCATCTACGTCGGAAAGGCCCGCTCCTTAGCCGCTCGGGTCCGGACCTATTTCCAGCCGACCGATGACCCCAAGGTCCGCCATATCGTCGCCGAAACGGCCGCGATCGATTATCTCTTGACCGGCTCGGAACGCGAGGCGGCTTTCGTCGAGAACAACTTCATCCAGCAGTTCCAACCCAAATACAACCTCCGCCTCAAGGACGACAAGAGCTTTCCCTACCTCCGGGTCACGGTCAAGGCCGAGGTTCCGGGAATTGACCTCGGCCGCAAAGCCGCCCGGGATGGGAGCCGATATTTCGGCCCCTTCAGCCCGGCCCGGGAAGCCCGGAAGACCATCGGCCTCGTGGCCAAGCACTTCCGGATCAGGACCTGCCAAGACGCCGTGTTCAAGGGGCGAAAACGGCCCTGCCTGAATCACGACCTCAAACTCTGTTCGGGGCCCTGCGTCGGGCTCATCTCCCAAGCGGAGTACGCGGACAGCGTCCGGAACGCCGTCCTTTTTCTCGAGGGGCGGGGCAAAGAGCTGGCCGGGCATCTCAAGGAATCCATGCGCCGGGCGGCCGAGGCCGAGCGATTCGAGGAGGCCGCCCATTGGCGGGACGTCCTCCGGACGCTCGAACATCTCCGGGCCAAGCCGGGGATGATCTCGGTCAAGCTCGAGGACCAGGACATCGTCGGCTACGCGCAGTCCGGTCCGGCCCGGGCCTTCCATGTTTTTCTCATGCGCCGGGGCAAGGTCCGCGAAGCCCGCGAGGCGGGATGGGAGGAGGCCGACGCGTCCCCCCCCGCCTCTCTCCGCCGCTTCTTGGAATCCTTCTATGGCTCCCGTCCGGCCCCGAAACGCGTCCTCGTCCCCTTTGCCCCGGAAAGGGCGGATGACTTATCGGACATGCTGGCCGGGCGGGCGGGCAGGAAGGTCGAGATGGCCGTCCCGGCTCGGGGCCGCGGCCGGGCGCTGCTCGACCTCGCCGGCCGGAACGCCGAGAGCCTCCTCCGGAAATCCCTCGATGTCGAGGCTTCCCTCGAGGAACTGAAAAGCCTCCTCGGCCTCTCCGTTCTCCCCGTCCGGATCGAGGGCTTCGACGTCTCCGACACTTCGGGAACCGAGACCGTGGCCTCCCTCGTCGTCTTTCGCGGCGGATGGCCGGATAAGGCCGAGTACCGGAAATACAAGATCAAGACCGTCGCCGGCCCGAACGACGTCGCCAGCCTGGCGGAGGCCGTCCGCCGCCGGTATCTCCGCCGCCTCGAGGAAAAAACGGCCCTTCCGGACCTCATTCTGGTCGATGGGGGGAAGCCTCAGCTCGGGGCGGCCCGCAAGGTTCTCGAGGAGCTCGGCCTGGCCGAAATCCCCCTGGCCGCCCTGGCCAAGCGGGAGGAGATCATCTTCAGCCCCGCCCATCCCGACGGCCTCCGGCTCGACCGGACGGGCGCCGCTCAGAGGCTTCTCCAGTACGTTCGCGACGAGGCCCATCGATTTGCCGTCGCCTTCCACCGCCGACGCCGGGCCAAGCGCGCCTTTAACTAACGGCCTCGAGGCTTTTCATTCACGGTCGGAATTCGATAGAATAGCCTCGCGTTCAAGAGCGAGAACGGGTGGTCGGCGAAGTCCTCTTTCCCGCTCGCAGCGGAAGGGCCCCACGGGGGGATGGGAGGAGCGAGGACGGAAAGGGGACGAGCCGATACAGGACCCGTTCTTCCAAAAAAAGCGAGGCGTTATCCGTGATCATCGGCGTCGGCATCGACATCATCGAGGTCGCCCGGGTGCGGAAGGCGATCGAGCGCAACCCCCGCTTCGTCGACCGGGTGTTCACGGCCGGCGAAATCGCCTACGCCGAAGGCAAAAAAAGCCGGTTCCAGCACTTGGCCGCCCGGTTCGCGGCCAAGGAAGCCTTTTTCAAGGCCCTCGGCCGCCGGATCGGTTGGACCGACGTCGAAGTGGCGAACCTCCCCTCCGGACAGCCCGAGCTCGTCGTCCATCCGACGGCGGATCTGGATTTCTCCTCAAGCCGTGTCTCGCTCAGCCATCTGGCGGAGTACGCCGTCGCCGTCGTCGTCTTGGAAAAATAAGCGGCTCAGCCCTTTCGGCCCGCGGTCCGATCCAGAGCGTCCAGGAACCGCTGATAGAGCTCCGCGGCATGTTCCGGGTTGTCGCCGATCGCCGTCAGGCCGAGCTTGCCGATGGCCCCCACCGAGCTGACCATATGGAGGACCACGCTGGTCTGGGAGATGTGGTCGTAGTGGAGCCTATGATCGCTGACAAGGTCGAACAGG
>VGJF01000327.1 GCA_016867585.1 Candidatus Aminicenantota bacterium
GTACATCGACTCCCGCATCGGGAACGATTTCCGGGTCTTCCTGGCCGCGGCCTCGGGCTTCGGGACGGTAGGGCTGAGGAAAGGCCGGCCCTTCGTCGAGATGAAGGCCGGCGCGCTGGACGTCAAGGACGTCTATGTCTCCGGCGTGAAAAGGGAGCTCTGAGGCAAACCCGGCCCTCTTGATCCCGCGGGCAAGTTCTTTCTCCAAGAAAGCATCGCTTAGATTTTGGGTGACACCTCCGGCCCGCCTGTTCGGAACCGGACAGGTTCGTCGCAATTGCGGACAGGGGAGGCCGCCAGGGTACCTTTTCCGCCCCGGAAACGTCTTATCAAGTGTGGCATGGATTTTGCACATGCCTGGCTTTTATATCGCCGCCGTCAGCGAGTCCATGTGCCTCGGAGAGGTCCTGTACAGGATCAAGAAGAAGCCGGGAGAAGAATTCCTGGAATTGTAAACAGGCGCGGCCTTCCGGACGGTAACAGGGTGGAAATGAAAACCCTGTGTATCGTTCAAAGGAGGCCGCAATGAAAAACCGTTTGACGATCGCCCTTCTCGGGCTTGCGTTCCTGATGGCCGCCATCCCCGCTTTCGGAGCGGCGGAGGAGGGCGCGGAGGCCCTGATCGGCCGCGTCCGCGCCGTCCTCCAGGCCGACCATCCTCAACGAGAGGACTTCACGAAAGCCCTGGTCGCCGCCCTGGACGCCTCGCTCCTGATCCTGCCCGAGACGGACTACGCGGAGGAATTCCGGGCCCGCATCGGGACCGTCCGCGAGATGTTCAAGGATGAAACCCTCTTCTCCGACAAGGGCCGCCAGTATCTCGGGTTCGCTTACCGGATGGTCAGCGGAGGCCAGCCCTGGCGGGTTCCGGAGGAGCTCAAGACCCTCGAACCGAACAAGGGCATCGAAAAGTCCAAAGAGATTTGCGCAAGACTCATCGATGAGGCCTTGGCCGAGTGGAAAGCCGGCCGGAACGAGCAGGCCGTCAGCCGGCTCATCGATTTCGTCCTCCTGGTCGTCACCCCGATCGAGGCCTGACCGCGGGGGTCGCGGGGAAGCGTCGTGGCCGGGCCCGGAGTTGATTTGACGGCGTCCCTGGATTACATTGTCACCGCAAAGGCGGCCGCCGTGCGGAACCGGGAATTCGATTACGACCTCCTCGTCAGGCCGATGGAAGGCCGGATGATGCGCACTGTCTGGCGGATCGTCCGGCATCGCGAGGCGGCCGAGGACGCGATTCAAGACGCCCTGGCCGTCATCTGGAAGAAGCGGGACGCGGTGGCCCGGCATCCCAATCCCGAGGCCCTGATCCTCAGGATCGCCGTCACCGCGGCTTACGACGCCCTGCGGAAGAGCCGGCGCCGCCTCCGCCACGAGGCCGCCGGAATGGCGGGCGAGCGGGCCGACGCGGCCGCCCCGCCGGTCACGAAGGCGCTCGAGGACCGGGACCTGCGGGCCGCCATCCTCGGAGCGATCGCCAGCCTGCCTAGGCGGCAGGCCACGGCGGTCCTTCTCCACTTCGTCGAGGAGCAGCCCTATGAGGAAGTCGCTCGGGCGATGGGTTGCTCCGGATCGACGGCCCGGGTCCACGTCCTGCGGGGCCGGGCGGCGCTCGTCCGCATGCTGGCCGGAGGATTTCCGGATCTTGCCGGCGCGGCTGACCCGAGCGGGAAGGAGTCGAGACCATGACCGATCACAAAGCCGGGAAAATCGACGATCTGTTGCGAGAGGCGCTCGCCGACGATCTCCCGCCCGACGTCGCCGCCGGGATGCGGCAGCGGATCGAGCGCTTTCGCTCGGAGAAGATGACCGGAGAGGCCAAACCATCGACCGTGGCCTGGGCCTGGCTCTTCCGCCGGGGCGTCTGGGCCGCCCTCTCGATCCTGATGCTCGTCGCGGGCATCCTCCTCCAAGCGGGGAGATCCTCGAACCCGCTGACCGACCGGATCTCGACGGTCAAGGCGGCCTACACCGGCCTCGAAGCGCCAAGGAGATGAGACCATGATCGAAAACAGCAGGGAATCCACCAAGAGCCGGACGCTGCTCAGATGGCTGTTCGCGGCGGCCTTCGTTTTCGCGATCATCATGTCGGGGGCCTTTGCGGGCCTGATGAACAAGGCCGGGCTTCTCTATCTCGTGTTCGGGAGCGTCGCCGCGGCCCTCATGGGGTTCACGGGGCGGGAGATCGCCACGGCTTTCAAGATGGCGGGGGGCGCCGCCGGGACCGAGGAGAGCCTCCGCGTGTCGGCCCACTTCTGGGAGGCGGCCGCCCGCAACGCCTGGATCCTGGGGGCCATGGGCAGCGCCCTCAATTTCACGATCGCTCTCGGAACCCCGAGCGAAGGCATCGCGGGCATCAGCAACCGGATGATCCAGTCGTTCATCGTCACGCTCTACGGACTGGTCCTGGCCGTCGTCTGCCTCGTCCCGGCCATGAAGCTCTCCGGCCAGGCCGGAAAAGTCGGCCGTCCCGCGAGCGTCGCCTCCGGGGGCTTGCCCCTTGACCGGATCGTCGGACATGTCCTCTTCGCGGCCGTGCTCGTCCTGACCGTCCTCTTCATGATCGGAGGCCAGCCGCAGGGCGGTCCGATGCCCATCGCCAAGGTCCTGCTCCACGGACCGGCGATCCTTGTTGTCATCGGGGGGTCGATCGCCCTGGCACTGTTCATGGGCGCGGGCGCCGGGGCCCGGGCGTGGACGCTCGGCTTCGCCATGACCGGGCTCGTCAGCCTCCTCACCGGCCTCATCCAGGCCCTGTTGGGCTTCGTCCACCGGAATATCGCCGAGATCGCCTCCGCCTGCGCTTTCATCATCTCCGCGTCTACGTTCGCTCTCCTCGGCCTGGTCGCCGTGGCCGGCCCTCTCGAGGACCGGGAGGTCGCGGAGGGGCGCAGGGACGGGCCCGGGATTCTCAGCCGGCTGTCCTGGGTGCTCTTTCCCCTGCTGACCTTCATCTTCCTGCTCCTGACGTTCCTTATGGTCGTCACGCCGATGGAAAAGCCGGGCCCGGGGATGTAGCGGGAGAACAAGAACGGATCGAACACGACCCGACCGATCGAGGCGAGGACAGGAAACCCCTCCCGAAATTGGGGAACGGGTATTGTGTCCCCGAATAAAATATGGGGAATGAGGTGGCTGGGAAGCTAGGATTCGAACCTAGATTGCATGATCCAGAGTCATGAGTCCTGCCGTTGGACGACTTCCCAGCAGGGACCTCTATCTTAA
>VGJF01000328.1 GCA_016867585.1 Candidatus Aminicenantota bacterium
CGACCCCGCCACGCCGCGGGCCTTCAACGGACTGACCGGCCCGGAGAATTACATGGAACTCCGGTACAAGCTCCAGAAGGACATGGAGCGGGTGCCGGACCTCGTCGAATCGACCGGCCGGGAGTACGAAAAATTGTTCGGCCGCTATCTCGGCGCCGTCGACCCCTACCGGTGCGAGGACGCCGAGACGATCCTCGTGACCTCGGGGACGGCGGGTTACACGGCCCATGTCGCCGTCGAGGAGATGAGAAAGGAGGGCCGCGCCGTCGGCAACCTCCGGATCAAGATGTTCCGGCCTTTCCCCTTCGCCCAGGTCAGGGAGATCCTCGCCCCGGCCCGCAAAATCGCCGTCGTCGACCGGAACATCTCCTACGGCCATCACGGGATGTTCGCCCAAGAGGTCAAGTCGGCCGTCTACGGCCGAAACGGAGGGGCCCCCGTCTTCGGCTTCATCGCCGGCCTGGGCGGACGGGACATCACCCCGGACTCCTTCCGCGAAATGGTCGAATACACGGCCGCCCATGACCGACCCGAAGAGGACATCCTCTGGATCGGAGTCAAACGATGAGCAAAGACAAGAAGATGAAGCTCTCCCTCCCCGCGGAGGAATACGTCGGGCAGGGCAACCTCGCCTGCCAGGGTTGCGGGGCGAACCTGGCCCTGCGCTACGTCCTCAAGGCCCTCGGACCGAAGACCGTCCTCTGCATCCCGGCCTGCTGCTGGGCGGTCATCGACGGCCCGTTCCCCCAATCCTGCCTGAGCGTCTCGGTCTACCACTGCGCCTTCGAAACGGCCGCCTCGACGGCCACAGGCGTCAAGGCCGGGCTGGACATGGTCGGCGAGACCGAGATGAACGTCGTCGCCTGGGCGGGCGACGGCGGTACGCTCGACATCGGGATCCAAGCCCTGAGCGGAGCGGCCGAGCGGAACGACGACATCATCTACATCTGTTACGACAACGAAGCCTACATGAACACCGGCATCCAGCGCTCCTCGGGCACCCCCAAGGGAGCCTGGACGACCACGACCCCGGTCAAATTCCCCAAGGAGCAGCCGAAAAAGGACATCGACGCGATCATGGCCGCCCACCGGATCCCCTACCAGGCCACGGCCTCGATCGCCTACCCCGAGGACCTCTACCGGAAGATGCTCAAAGCCAAGAGCATCAAGGGAACGCGCTTCTTCCACATTTTCGCCCCCTGCCCGACGGGCTGGAAGAGCCGGCCCGAGGACGCGGTCAAGCTCGCCCGGATGGCCGTCCAGAACGGCCTCTTCCCCGTCTTTGAGGTCGAGCACGGGGAAAAGTTCACCCTGAACATCAAGCTCCAGAACAAAAAGCCTGTCGACGATTACCTGAAGCTCCAGGGACGCTTCCGGCACCTCAAGCCGGCCGACATCGAAGCCCTCCAGGCCGAGGTCGACCGGGAGTGGGAGAGGGTCCTCAAGAGGGCGGCCGGCTGCTGAATCCTTGACCCGGCAAGGAGCGTACTCCGTCGGACCTTGATTTTCGGCCCGAAATCATCTAGGGTAATTGAATTCCGAGATGGCAGAAAGCCGGGTCGTCGTCACCGGGCTGGGAGCCGTGACTCCCGTGGGGACGGGTGTGGACCGGTTCTGGGAGGGGCTGGTCGCCGGCCGGAACGGCGTCGGCCGGGTCAGTCACTTCGACCCGGCCGCCTTCTCGTCTCAGATGGCGGCCGAGGTCAAGGATTTCGACCCGGAAAAATGGATCGACCGAAAGTCGGCCTCCCGGATGGACCGCTTCACCCAGTTCGCCGTGGCCGCGGCCGAGATGGCCCTGTCCGACGCCGGCCTCGCCCCGGGACGCTTTCCGCCGGAGCGAACGGGGGTCATCATCGGTTCTGGAATCGGCGGTTCGGCCTCGATCGAGCAGGGAAACGCCCAAATGGCGGCGAAAGGCCCCCGGGGCCTGGACCCGTTTTTCGTCAGCCGCGTCCTGGTCAACATGGCCGCTTGCACCGTCTCCATCCGCCATGGCCTCAGGGGGCCGCTCTCGGCCCCGTCCGTGGCCTGCTCGACGGGGGCCAACGCCATCGGGGACGCCTTCCGGGTCGTCCAGCGGGGAGACGCCGAGGTCATGCTGGCCGGCGCGGCCGAGGCAGCCATCACTCCGCTCGCCTACGGAGGATTCTGCGCCACCCGGTCCATGTCCCGGCGGAACGACCGGCCCGAGAAAGCCTCTCGTCCGTTCGACAAGAACCGCGACGGGTTCGTCATGGGCGAAGGGGCGGGGGTCGTCGTCCTCGAGAACCTGAACCACGCCCTGGGCCGGAACGCCCGGATCTACGCCGAGATGGCCGGCTACGGCAACGCCTCGGACGCCTATCACATCACCGCCCCCGACCCTTCGGGCGAGGGGATGGTCCGGGCGATGCGGGCCGCGTTGGATGACGGGCGGATGCCGGCCGAAGACGTGGGCTACGTCAACGCCCACGGGACCTCGACCGAACTCAACGACAAGGTCGAGAGCGCGGCCATCGCCCGGGTCTTTCGAAACCACGCCCCCAGGCTCAAGGTCAGCTCGACAAAATCCATGATCGGGCACCTCCTGAGCGCCTCCGGGGCGGTCGAGTTCGTAGCCACGGTCCTGAGCCTCTTTCGAGGGATCATCCCCCCGACGATCAACTACGAGGAACCCGACCCCGATTGTCCGCTGGATTACGTCACGGGCGGAGCCGAGGCGGTTTCCTTCCGGGCGGCGGTCAGCAATTCCTTCGGCTTCGGCGGAGGGAACGTCTGCCTGGCTATTCAAACCTACAGGAGCTCCCCATCAAAGTCCCCAGCTTGACCATCGGCGACATCACCGTTCCGGTGCCCATCATTCAGGGCGGGATGGGCGTCCGCGTCTCCCTGGCCGGGTTGTCCTCGGCCGTAGCCAACGCCGGCGGGATCGGGACGATCGCCGCCGTCGGCCTGGGAGACGTCATCACCGCCAAGTCCGACTTCGAGAAAGTGTGCAGCGACGCCCTGGCCGAGGAGCTGCGCAAGGCCAAAAGCCTGACGAAAGGGCCTCTCGCGGTCAACATCCTCGGCGTCCTGAGCAACGCCAAAGAACTCATCCAGACCTCCATCCAGGAGGGCATCCGGCTGATCGTCTCGGGGGCCTCCCTCCCCCTCCGCCTCCCGGAGCTTTCGCCGGACGAGGGCGTCTACCTCCTCCCCATCGTCAGTTCGGGCCGGGCGGCCGA
>VGJF01000329.1 GCA_016867585.1 Candidatus Aminicenantota bacterium
CCCTTCAAAATGTAAGTGTCTTCTGCCCTGGCGCTTCGGAGGTTCTCCTGGTTGATCATCCCGTTCGGGTAGAGCAGCTCGGCGAAGCGCATCCGGACCGCCGTCCCGGCCGGACCCGAGACCCTCAATCGCGCCCAGCCGCTCGCGTTCTGCCCCATGTCGAAGACATAAACGCCCGGCGCCGGATGGGTCATATGGAGGGGAACGAGGGTATCCGTCACCCGGATCGGCGGCATGAGTTGGGCCGAAAGCACGCCCTTGGGCCCGTCGACAACCCGAGCGGCCTTCCAGCCGGCCTCCTTGAAGCCTGGCGCATCCCACCCCGGCGTCTCGAGGCGGGCGTCGTACGTTTCCCCGTTGTAGATGCTGTCGGAGGTGACCGGCCCGTCCTTCACGCGCCAGGACGCATCGGTGGCGATGACGGCCTTCTTTCCGCCGGCCATGACCAGATGGATTTGGGCCAAAAGGGCTTTCCTCTTGAACCATCCGTCGCCGAGCATCACCCCGACGGCGTTCGGTCCCGCCTTCAAATACGGGGCGAGATCATAGGTCACGTACAGGGCGCGCTTGTCGTATGTCGTCCAGGCCGGGTCGAGGACGTTCGCTCCGACCTTGCGGCCGTTGACCCGGAGCTCGTGATATCCCAGCCCGCAAACGTACGCCCGGGCCCGGAGGACTTCGCCGTCAACGGCGAATTCCTGGCGGAGCTGGTTCGCCCCCCCGATCCAACGGCCTTTCCATTCGTCGGCCTCGAACAACCCGGTGTCGAACCTCGCGACGTCGCTCCACGGACTCGCTGTCCCATCCTTGTCCCACCACCGGACCTTCCAGAAATAGCTCGCATCCGAAGCGAGCGGTTTTCCCCGATAGACGACGTGGGTCGTCTCGGGCGACGAGACCTTCCCGCTGTCCCACATGTCTCCCCTGGCGCAACCCGGCAACGTCGAAACGAGAATTTGAAAAGCCCTCTGCGACTGGCCGCGCGAGGCATGGACGAGAGTCCAAAACAATCTCGGAGCCCGGACGTCAAGGCCGAGAGGATCGGTTAAATACTCGCACTTCAAACCGACGGCCGCTGATGGGCCGTTCTGGGCGCCGGCCGCTCTGGCCAGGAACAGGAAGACGAGAAGACATCCGAGAAGACCGAAGCCCCTGACGGGAAAAAACGAAGCCATGGTCCCTCCTCGATAGACGAGCGTTCGACAGGACCGGAAACCGTTCCGGTGCCGGAAGAATATCATGATCAACGGCCCGGCTCAAGAAGGCTCCCGGCCCCTCGGCCGCCCGGCTCGGCTCCGGGCTTGACCTCTGGGGAAAGAGATGTAAGATAGCTCCGCGATGAAAAACCGTCTGGTCTACGTCCTCATCTCCTTGGCCGTCTCCGCGGTCCTCCTGGCCGTCCTGTTCTCCCAGGTCCGGGCCGAAGACTTCGGCCGGATCCTGGCCGGGATTTACGTCCCCGCCCTGCTCGCTTATGTGGCCGTCAATCTCGCCGCGGCTGCGGTCCGGGCCTGGCGGTACAAAATCCTTCTCGCTCCGGCAAGGATCGGCTGGGGGAACATGCTCCTCGTGACCTTCATCCGGAACTCTTTCGTCGACCTCCTCCCGGCCCGGATCGGGTCCCTGTCCTATGTCTATGTCCTCAACAAACGCCTGGGGTTCTCCTTCGAGAGCGCGGCCTCGACGTTCGTCGTGGCCATGGTCTTCGATTTTTTGACCCTTTCCCCCTTCATCCTCGTCTCCCTCCTGGCCGTCGGGGGAAGCGCTCAGGGCCTCCCGTTCCTCTCCCTCCTCGCCGCGGCCGGGGCGTTTTTCGTCCTCTTCGGGCTGATCGTCTGGAAGCTGGTCCCCCTGTCGCGCCTGGCCTTGAGGGCGCTCTCGGCCGTCCTCCGGCTCCTTGGATGGGCCGACCGGCCAAAGGCCCGGACGGCCGGCCTGAAAATCGGAGCGACGATCGACAGCCTGGAAACGATCCGCCGGAGAGGGATCGCCGGACGGCTCTTCGGGCTGTCCCTCCTCATCCGGGCGGGCAAATACCTGTCTTTGTTCGCCCTCCTCCACGCCCTCCTGCGCAGCCAGGGATTCGGCCTTTTCGACCTGAGTTTCGGGAAGATCATCCTCGGCGTCACCGGCGCGGAGCTGACGTCGCTCCTCCCGGTCAAGGGATTGGCCGGCTTCGGAACATGGGAATCGGCCTGGGCCGTCGCCTTCCGCCTCATGGGCTACGACCCCCGGTTCGCCGTCCTGACGGGCATCGGCGTCCATCTCGTCAGCAACCTCTTCGAATACTCCCTCGGCCTGGCCGCCCTCCTCATCCTCGTCGTCCCGTATCTCCGGCGCCGGCGGAAGGCGACTTCCGCCTCCCGTTCATGAGCCTCGATTTCGAAGACCGATTCGGGCTCGGGCCGGGCGACCTCCGCCGCCTCCTCGAGACCGCCCTTTCCAGGGGCGGCGATTTCGCCGAGGTCTTTCTCGAGTACCGGACTCACGGCTTCATCCTCATGGAGGACGACATCGTCAAGGAGACCTCGGAATCGGTCGATCTCGGGCTCGGCGTCCGCGTTTGCCAGGGGGAAAAGACGGGCTACGGCTTCACGAACGACCTCTCGCCCGAGAAGGGCCTGGCGGCCGCCCTCTCGGCCGCGGCGGTCGCCGACTCGCCCGGCCCGATCCGCGTTTTCGGCCGCCGGATCGACCGGTCTCCTCTCGATGTCTATCCGGTCGGGGAACCGGCCCATCGGGCGGATTTGAAGGCCAAAATCGATTTTGTCCGAGACGCGTACGCCGCCTGCCTGGCGGCCGGCCCGGCGGTCAAAAAAGCCAAGGCGAGCCTCCAGGACCAGGTCCAATACCTGGTGGTGGCCAATTCCGAAGGCCGTCTCGCGGCCGATGCCCGGCCGCTCGTCAAATTGACCTGCGTCGCCGTGGCCGAAAAGGGCTCGGTCCGCGAATACGGATTTTCGGGCGGCGGCGGACGGGTCGGCCTCGAATATTTCCGGGACACGCTGACTCCCCGGGCGATCGGGGCCGAGTCCGCCCGCGAAGCCCTTCTTCTCCTCGACGCCCGCCCCGCCCCCGCCGGCGAGATGCCGGTCGTGCTCTCCCCGGGACATGCCGGGGTCCTCATCCACGAGGCCGTCGGCCATCTCGTCGAGGCCGATTTCAACCGCAAAAAGACGTCGGTCCTC
>VGJF01000330.1 GCA_016867585.1 Candidatus Aminicenantota bacterium
CGCCCGGGATGGAGATCGTCGGAAGGAGCCGCCGGGAGATCGGCTATCTCCAGGGCGGCGAGAGACGGCCGGTCGTCTTCAAGGTCAAGACGGCCGGGCCGGTCGCGGGAGAGGTCGAGGCGACCGTGAGCTCGACCCGGGGCGGCGTCGTCAAGGGGAAAATCAAGGTCGGCTGATCCCGTTGATCTTGATTTTGTAGGCCAGGATCCGCTCGGTGAGGCCGAGGAGGCGGGCGGCCTGGCTCTTGACGCCTCCGGTCGCCTCAAGGGCTTTCCGGATTTCGCGGATTTCGAGCCGTTTGACCTTCTCTTCGAGCGAGCCGTCCCGTCCTTCGTCGTCGGCGTTTTCCCGCGTCTCGGTCAGAAACACCGGCAGGTCGCGGCGGGCGACCATGTCGCCGTCGGCGAAGACGACGGCCCGTTCGACGGCGTTTTCCAGTTCCCGGACGTTTCCCGGATAGTCGTAGGCGAGGAGGGCGGCCATGGCTTCGGCCGAAATCGAGGTCACCGCCTTTCGTTCCCGTTTGGCGAATGTCTTCAGGAAAAGGTCGACGAGCGGCAGGATATCTTCCTTGCGTTCGCGGAGGGGCGGGAGGGAGATCCGGATGACGTTCAGACGGAAGTAGAGATCGGCCCGGAACGAGCCTTGGGAGACGGCCTTTTCGAGATCCCGATTGGTCGCGGCGACGATCCGGACATCGGCCTTCTGGGGTTTGGCCGAACCGAGCCGGGTGAACTCCCGGTCCTGGAGGACGCGGAGAAGCTTGACCTGGACCGCGGGGGCCAGCTCCCCGATCTCGTCGAGGAAGATCGTCCCTCCGGCCGCAGCCTCGAATTTTCCCTTCATTCGCTCATGGGCTCCCGTATAAGCCCCTTTTTCGGCCCCGAAAAGCTCGGCCTCGATGAGCGTTTCGGGCAGGGAGGGGATATTGACGGCCAGGAACGGGCCGCCGGCCCTCGGGGACGAGAAGTGGATGGTCCGGGCGACGAGGTCCTTGCCGGTGCCCGTTTCGCCGGTGACGAGGACGGTGGCCTCGCTCCGGGCGGCCCGGCCGACGAGGCGGACGATGTCCTCCATCTTGGGCGAGGCGGCGACGACATTCCGGACGCTGAACCGGTCCTCGAGGCTCGTCTTGAGGATTTCGACTTCCCGGCGAAGACGGTGCCGCTCGAGAGCCCGGCCGAGGACGATCAGGAGTTTCTGGACATCGACCGGCTTGACGAGGTAATCGAACGCTCCTCGCTTGACGGCCTCGACGGCCGTCTCGACGTTGGCGTGGGCGGTGACCATGATCGGGGCCAGGAGAGGGTTTCCGGCCGCGAGATCGCTCAGGACGTCGAGTCCGGAGTCGGCCCCAAGCTTGAGGTCGACGACCGCGGCTTCGAGCGGGAGGCGCCGGACGGCCTCGGCCGCTTCCTCCCGGCCGGCGGCGGCGGCGACGGCGTAGCCTTCGGCCTCGAGGTTGTCCTTGATGAGTTTGCGCTGGAGGGGGTCGTCCTCGACGACGAGGACCAGGGCCTTGCTCATGGGGAGCCTCGGGGAAGCTCGAGGGTGAAAACCGTTCCCCCGCCCGGGCGGGCCGCGGCCTCGACCGCCCCGCCATGGGCGACGACGATTTTTCGGACGAGAAAGAGACCGACGCCGAGCCCGTCGGGCTTGGAGGAGACGAACGGCTCGAACAGACGGCCGGCGATTTCTGCCGGGATGCCGCGGCCGGTGTCCTCGACCCGGATGACGGCTTTCCGTTTCCGCCGGGATAATCCGACTTCGACCCGTCCTCCCGGGGCGGCTTCGACCGCGTTCCGGAGGAGGTTGAGAAGGGCCTGGGCGATGAGGCCGCGGTCGGCGGAAACCCGGACGCGATCGGGGTCGCGGACGGCGATTTCCACCCCCGCCGGCTCGGCTTCGGGGAGGAGAGAGAGGCGGACGCCGTCGGCGACTTCGGCGAGCTTGACATCCTCGCGCCGGAGGACCAGCGGCTTGGCTGCGTCGGAGAAGGCATCGACGATCCCGGCGATCCGGCGGATTTCGGCCCTCCCCAAGGCGATGTCGGCGGCCAGGTCCGGCGGCGCCTTCTTGGCCATCAACTCCGCCAAAAGGGCCAGGCTGTTCAGGGGGTTCTTAATTTCGTGGGCGATCCCGGCCGTGAAGCCCGAAATCTCGCGGAGCCGTTCCTTTTCCTGGCGCTCGGCCACGGCTTCCTCGGCCCGGGAGAGAGAGAGGCGGTGGAGCCGGAAGACTTCCCCGAACAAGACCAGGCCGGCCGCGGCCAGAATCCCGAACAGATGCCGGAGATTGCCGCGGGAACGGGCGAGCATGTCCTCGAGGCCGCGGAGCGATATCCCGAGATAGAGATAGAAGGACGCCCCGCCCTCGGACCGGAACTGTTTAAAGACGTTGAAGACCCGGCCGGCCGGGGTTTCGGTGATCCAGGCCTCCTCCCGCGGCGGATCCTTGCGAGAGAAGGGGAGGTAGCCTTCGAATTGGGAAGACCAGTCGAGGATTTCAAAACGTTCGTCGAGGACGGCCATGAAATAGATGTCATCGGCCCCGCCGTATCTCTCGAGAAGACGCTCCGGGGGGACGTTTCGGCCGAGAAGGTCCCTGACTCCCGCTTTGAGTATTTCGGACGTGGCCAGGAGCTGTTCCCGGACCAGACGCTCCGTCCTATCCCTGATGAAAGACCGGTTGAAAGCGGCCAGGACGGCGAAGACAGCCAGGGCTCCGGCGTAAGGGAGAAGGAAAAAAAGAAGGGGGCTCCGCGTCTTCAAAAGGCCGGACCCCGTTTTCGCTTGATTTGACGCCCCGCCCCGCCCCGCCAATTCGGGAAACCGCTCCGGTCGCGGACGCGGATCGTCTCGCCGCGGAACCGGACTTCCCTGGCCATGACGATTGGCGAATCATCGCCCCGGGAGGACAGCGCCCCGACGACGGCCAGCCGCTCTCCCCGGTGAATGTCCTGGTCGAAAAACCAAGCCGGCGCGATTTCCACGGTATAGACTCGTCCCGAGGCCTTATCGGCCAACTTGACGATGAAAAAAGGCTGGGTGTTCTCGAAGCGCGTTTCAAGACGAACATCCTCGACCGGCCCTTCGATTTTAACCTCTCGGTCGACGTCATAGAATCCGGCCGAACGCTGCCCGGCGCCTCCCGGCGCGGCGGC
>VGJF01000331.1 GCA_016867585.1 Candidatus Aminicenantota bacterium
AGAATCCTCATCCGCCCGCCGCAGACGGCCGCGGCTTCGGCGGAATAGGCGTTCCCCAAGTCAAAGGCGAGGAGCCGGGAAGACCGGCGGGCCAGGGCGGCCTGAGCGGCCCGGATCGCGGCCGCCTCGACCGCGCCGCCTCCGACCGTCCCCGCGGCGAGGCCTTCGGCGGAAACGACGGCCGAAGCCCCGGGGACCTGCGGTGCCGACTCTTCGGCCTCGACGACGGTCGCCAGGGCCAAGCGCTCACGGGAGCGGCCTTGACCGAGAAAAAACAGGTAGACAGAAAGATCCGCGGCAACGGCGCGTTCCATTCTCGGTCGACCTCCTCGGGCCCTCGCGGGCCGCCGCCGGCCGGACCAGCGTCCTTCAGACGGCGGCGAGTTTCTTGACTTTCCTGAACGTTTCCAGAATCCGGTCGATCTGGTCGTCGGTATGGGTGGCCATGTAGCTCGTCCGGAGGAGGCTGCTGTCCGGCGGGACGGCCGGCGGAAGGGCGACGTTGGTGTAAATGCCGGCGTCGAAAAGGATCTTCCACGTCTGGATCGTCTTCATCATGTCGCCGATGACGATCGGGATGATGGGGGTCTCGGAGACGGCGATGTCGTAGCCCATGCCCCGAAGCTCGGTCCGGACGCGCTCGCCGACGGCGTTGACCCGGGCGACCCGCTCGGGTTCTTCCCGGATGACGTCGAGGCAGGCCAGGACGGTCGCCACGCTGGCCGGGGGAAGGCTGGCGCTGAAGATGAACGGCCGGGCGAAGATTTGGAGCCAATGGATGACCTCTTTCCGGCCGGCCATGAAGCCGCCGATCGAGGCGAACGATTTGCTGAACGTCCCCATGACCAGATCGACCTCGGGGACGAGGCCGAAATGGGCCGCCGTGCCCCGGCCTCCGCCGAGGACGCCGAGGGAATGGGCGTCGTCGCAGAGGAGCCGGGCGCCGTACTTCCGGCAAAGCGGGACGATCTCCGGCAGGGGGGCGATGTCGCCGCCCATGCTGTAGACCCCGTCGACGACGACGAGCTTCCCGGACTCCTCGGGACAGGCGGCGAGAATCGATTCCAGGTCGGCCGCGTCATTGTGCTTGAAGAAGCGGACCTGGACGTTCTTCTGGCCCTTGGCCTGGCGGACGCCGTCGACGATGCTGGCATGGACTTCCTTGTCGGTGATGAGGACGTCGCTCGGGTCGACGAGGGCCGGGATCGAGCCCAGGTTGACTTGAAAGCCCGTGCTGAAGACCAGGGCCGCCTCGAGCCCGACGAAGGCGGCCAGCCGCTCCTCGAGCTCGAGGTGCATC
Source organism: Candidatus Aminicenantota bacterium (assembly GCA_016867585.1). Lineage (GTDB taxonomy): Bacteria > Acidobacteriota > Aminicenantia > Aminicenantales > UBA4085 > JAAZPG01. The sequence goes on from VGJF01000331.1 coordinate 1,301, forward strand.
TCCAGCGTCCCGTTGAGGAACCGGGAGCCGGTGCAGCTCGTCCCGTATTTCCGGAGGGCTTCGACGGCCCGCTCCTTGACCTTGGGGTGGTTCGTCAGGCCCAGGTAGTTGTTCGACCCGATCATCAAGAGGCGCTTGCCGTGGATGACGACCTCGGTCCCCTCGGCCTCCTCGATGGGGATGAAGTAGGGAAACATCCCCATCTGCATGACCGTCCGCGGATTCGTCGGATACCCGTATTTTTGGGCGACGGCCGGGTCGTCATAAAAGCCGATGCATTTGTCGAAAAGGTCCATGGCTCGTCCTTTAACGAGGAAATAAGAGCAACTTATCATACTAAACCGAGAGAGCCAGGACAAGGTATCCGACAATATTGTCGGCATTGTCGAAAAAATTGTCGGTCGCCTGCCCCTGATAAAAAATTAACTCATTGAAATAAAATCAAATGCGTTTGGCACGAGAGTTGCACTTATCATTGCCTCGTGATAGAAAGGAGGCTCAAAATGAGCAAAAAGATTCTGACGGCGGGATCGATCCTGATCCTGGGGCTGGGGCTTTTCGTCGCCGACGCGTCCGCACAAACGCAAAGCCGGGTCAAGGCCCGGCTGATGTTCATGGACCAGAACGGCGACGGGATCTCGGACGTCCTCCGCGACCACGACAACGACGGCATCCCGAATTGCCAGGACGCCGACTGGGCGCGGCCGGAGGACGGAACGGGCTTTCGGAGCCGCAACGGCCGGAGCGGTGACATGGTCGGAAAAGGCAGCGGCCGGCACGCCGGCTGGTCGAACGCCGAATTCCGCAACCAGGGCCTCTCCAAGGGTCCTTTCGGGACGGGCGTCTGCGACGGAGCCGGCCCCAAGGGCAAAGGCAAAGGCCGGCGATAATCGCCGGACAAGGTCCCATGACCGCGCCGGATCGAGGGGAAGAGGAGCCGATCCCCTCTTCCTCTCGAAGGGCCGCCCCCATGAACAAACGCCTTCTCGGAATCCTCTCCATCCTGGCCGCTGCGGCGGCCCTCCCGGCCTCGGACCAATTTCAATTGTCCCTGTTTCAAACCGAGGCGGACAATCTCTACCAAACGGCCCTCGGCCCGTCCGGCGGCATCTCGTCCTTCTCCCTGGCCTGGGACAAGAGCACGGGCCCTTTCACCCTGTTCGCCGACGGCGACTACGCTTATCTCAGGAAGAACGCGGGATTAAGTTATCTGGCCTTCGGCGGGGGGGGGGAGATTACCTCCGTCCCCTGGGGGAAAGAACGGCTCTGTATCTTTCCCTCGAGGCCCGGGGGGCGTTCTTCCGGCCGGACTACGTCGATTTCAATTACGGGGCCGTCGGTTTTTCGGCTGCGGTGAAAAGCTATCTCAGCCCGACATCGATTTTCAAAGCCGGAGCCCGGACGGAATTCCGCTCTTACCGGACCGATATCTTCGATGCCCTGAGTCAGACGTTGAACCTCTCTCTCGACAAGTACTTTCCGTCGAAAACAACCCTCAAGGCCGAGGCGAAATGGGGCTTCAAACACTTCCTCCATCCCCGGACGGCAGCGGCCGTCTCTTCCTCCTCCGCAGGCAGCGGGACGGGGATGGCCATGCGCGGATGGCGCGGAGGTTGGAAAGCGGGGATTGAGGCGCCTCTCGTCTATCGAGCCGAGAGCCGAGGGATCCAGATCGCCTCCATCGGCGGCCTCGCCGCCCAGGGGCTCGGTGACCGTGTCGGCCTTCGCCTGACGGCCGCCCGGCAATGGTTTCTCTCGGGCAAAAACCCATTTTCCTATGTCGAGGAATTCTATATGGTCGAGAACCCGACCTATGACGATTTCTCCTGGCAGGGA
>VGJF01000332.1 GCA_016867585.1 Candidatus Aminicenantota bacterium
GCCCGACCCCCCCCGCCCTTTCCGCGAATCCGGCATCCTGGCCAAGAATCCGGTCGTCTTCTCCGCCCTCGACCCGGACGGCCGCCCCATCCTCGACTCCCGCCTCGTCGAGTCCTACTACATGAAATTGAGGGACAGGTCCACTATTCCCCGATTTTAAAAATACGGGGGCATGAAATACGGGGACAGAAATACGGGGACACATACCTTATCTGTCCACTTTTAAGGACAGATAAGGTATGTGTCCCCGTATTTTCTTTTCTGTCCCCGTATTTTCTTTATGGTATAATACGGCCGAAAATGCGAATCGGGAAGGCGGCGGTCGTCCTTTTCGTCCTGGCGGTCGGCGTCCTCCTGAACTTTGCCGTTCCCCCCTTCCAAAACCCCGACGAGCCGCTCCATCTGGCGATGATACTCCGCTTCGCCCGGGGCGAGGCTCAAGCCGTCGCGGACGAAGCCGAAATCGTCCGCCTCCTCGAGCGGTTCAACTGGTGGCGATTCACCGGGATGCGGCGCCCGGAGAAGACGCCGGAGAGGCTGGAGGAGATCCCGTTCCTCATCCAGAATTATGCGGTCGACAATTACGGCGCCCTTCTCAACAACGTCGTCGCCTACCATTACGCCATGGCGAAAGTCGTCCGGCTTTTCGGCGGGGGAAGCGGTCCGGACGGCAGGGGAGGCGGCGTTTTGCTGGCTTATTATCTCATCCGGCTGACGTCGCTTCTCTTCTTCGGCGCGGCTCTCCTCGTCGCCTGCTTGACTTTCCGGCGATTTTCGGGTTATCTCGCGCACGGCTTTTTATTCGTCCTCTTCCTTCCCCAGCTGGCCGTGAACTCGATCGGGGTGAACCCCGACGCGGCCATCCTCCTGCTCGGCTCGGTCTTCTTCTGGGCGGCCTTCGCCCTCATCGGCGCGGAAGTCCGAGGCAGAGCCGTTTTTCCCTATTTTGCCGCTCTCTGCCTTGCGCCCGTGATGGCCGTCCTCCTCGATAAATCCGCCTTCCTCTTGCTCCCCCTCGGAGCGCTGGCCTTCGTCTTCGTCATGACCCGGCGGAATTATCAAGATGTCGTCGTCTGGATGCTCCTCCTGGCGATCGTTTTCATCCTTTCCGTCTATTTCCTCAGCCTGGCCTTCCCCCTCAAGATGGAAACGGCCGTCCTCTTCCTCAAAGGGAAGTTCGACCGGGCGAAGGGGTCGATCGGGTCGATCTTCGCCTTCGACGCCGTGAACGGGAAATTTATTTCCCTCTTCGTCGACAGTTTCTTTCTCCGCTTCGGGTGGAAGGCCTTCGGGGCGGGAAGGGCGGTCGATTGGATTTGGCGGATTCTCGTTTTCGGCTCCGGGGTGGGCGTCGGGCTGTGGTGGGCGCGCCTGCTGTGGCGAAAATTCGTCGACCGGGTCAAGCGCATCAATGCCGAGATGGCTCCGGAGAAATCGGGCGATAGCCCGCGGACGGATGCGGCGGGAACGGACGGGGCGAAGACGCCGGCGGAGCCCTTCGATCCGAAAGCCGCGCCGCCCGACGTCCTAAAATCTCGCTCTCAAGAGAACCGACCCGACCGCCTGTGGCGGATCGTCCTCTTCTCGCTCATCGCCGTCGCCGCCCAATCCCTCGCCGTCCGCCTCGCCGCCGCCCCGGACGTCATGTACGCCCAGGGCCGCTATCTCTTCCCCTTCATCATCCCGGCCGCGCTCCTCTTCGTCTTGGGAATCCGGAGCCTCTTCGACCTCTTCGCCCACCGAGGCCTTCTCGTCCTCCGGTTGGTCCTCGTCCTCATGTTCGTCTTGTTCAATATCGTCTTGTGGGGCCTCATGATTCCCGTTTTTCATCTGACCTTGAAATCGCCGTTTCCGGGAATCTGAATGGGCCGGAAGAGGACTCTTTTCGTCACCCACCTCTACGCCCCCGCCGTCGGCGGCGCGGAACGCCTCTTCCGGAGGCTGGCCGAGGGGCTGGCGGCGAGGGGGCACGCCGTCTCCGTCCTGACGAGCGACGCCCTTTCGACCGAGCAGTTTTTCACCTCGGCCGACAACGGCCTCCCCGGGCGCGAGACGATCCGAGGCGTGCGCGTCTATCGGGAGCCCGTCCGGGCGCCCGTCTATACGGCCCTCAAGCTTTTCGACAAAGCCGCCAAGCGGCTCGGGCGGCCCGGCGTTATCGGACGTCCCCTCGTCTTCGGCCCTCATTACTCGTTCCCGACATTTCGTCATCTCCTGCGCGTCGGCTTCGACGCCGTCGTGGCCGGCCCCGTCCCGACGACGGCGGTCTTTTACGGTCTCCTCTTTCGCCGCCTCGCTCGCGTGTCCGCCCAAGGCCGTCCCGACCATCTCCACCGTCCCCGCCTCGTCTTCGTCCCGTGCATGCACACCAAGGACAAGCTTCACGCTTCGCCGCTCAACCGCTGGGCCCTCCGCCTCGGGGACGCCGTCGTCGCGCTTTCCGGGGACGAGGGAGATTATCTCGCCGGGCGCGGCGTGCGGCCGTGCCGGATCTCCCGGCTGGCCGCGGCAGTCGACGATTCGATGCTCGAAAAGCCCCCCTCGCCTCCAGGCAAGCGAGGGCCGGCCGATTACGTCCTCTATCTCGGCCAGGAGGGCGAGCATAAGCGGATCCCCCTTCTCCTCAAGGCCATGGCCGGGCTCTGGGCCAAGGGGTTCACCCATCCTTTGGTCATCGCCGGCGCGAGGACGCAGTACTCGACGACGGTCGACCGGGTCATCGCCGCCATGCCCTCGCCATGGAGGGGCCGGATCGTCCGGATCGGCGATTTCCCGGAGAGCCGAAAAGCCGCCCTTCTCGACGGCTGCCGGTTGCTCGTCAATCCATCCTCGCTGGAGTCGTTCGGGATCGTCTTTCTCGAAGCCTGGGCGAGGCGAAAGCCCGTCGTCGGGGCCCGCATCCGGGCCGTCCGGGAGCTCATCCGGGAGGGGGAGAGCGGCCTCCTTTTCGAGGACAAGGACGCGGCCGCCCTCGAGGCCAAGATCGCGGCCCTCCTCGAAGACCCCGCCGCGGCCGCCCGGATGGGCGAAACGGGATACCGCGACGTCCTGGCCCGCTATCGCTGGCCGGCTGTCGTTTCGGATTTCGACCGAATTATCC
>VGJF01000333.1 GCA_016867585.1 Candidatus Aminicenantota bacterium
GACCGGCTGCGGAGGAGCTGGAGCTGGGTGTTGAAGTAGGTCCCCATGAAGGCCGAGGCCCCCGTGGCCGAGTTGAGAATGTCCTGGACGGACAGCATCCGCGACTGGGGTTCCTCGATTTGGAGGACGGCCACGGCCTCGTAGAGCGGCGTCTGGGTGAACGAAAGGAGGGCGCTGATGGACAGGAAGACGCCCACGGCGGCGGCGATGATCCATCGCCTTTTCCAGACGATCTTCCAGTATTCCAGGAGATCGACTTCCGTCCGTCCGGCCGGCTGCGTTTTAGTCATCGTGGCTCACTCCGCCCTAACGCCGGGAATCTTAAACGTTCCCCCCCCCTCCGGCAATCGCCGCGGGGGATGATCCCCGGGGTGAAATCCCCTCCTCGGCCCTCCTCGTCGGCGGTGAGGGTTTCCGCCGCCTCCCGGGCCGGGCGGCGGGGAGGCTAGATCCAGGACTCCTTGACGTAAATCGTGTCGTTTTCCTCGAGTTGGAAATCCTTGCGCTTCCCATTTTGGATGTCCCGGACATTGACCGTGATCGTTTTTTCGTTCCCTTTTTCGTCGCGCCGGGTGATGACGACGTTTTTCTTGGAGGCCCGCTCGGTGAATCCCCCGGCCTGGGCGATGGCCTGAGTCAGGGTCGGGAGCCGGGATTTCATGACGGCCAGGGCGCCGGGGGTGCGGACCGCCCCGTAAATGTAGATCTGGACGAGCCGGTCGATCTGAACGATGATGCTGTCGCCGGCCTCGAGGGGGATGTTGTATTTCGGGTCGCCTTTGAGAAGGAGGTCGTCGATCGGGATCGAAAGCCGGATCGGAGCGCCGTCGGCGACTTGCCGGAGGACGATGATCTCCCGCCCGGCTTCCCGGGCGATCAGTCCTCCGGCCTCGGTGATCACGTCGAGGAGCGTCTTGCGGCCGAGAAGCTGGACGAATCCCTGGCGGGTCACGGCGCCTTGGACGGAGACCTGTTTGCTCTGGTGCTCCTTGATCGTGATGAAGACGTGCGGGGCATGATACCAGGCCTCGAGCTTCTCGGCCAGGAGCTTTTCGAGCTCCCGGGCCGTGCGGCCTTCGACGACGACCTCGCCGACGAGGGGAAGGTTGATTTTCCCGTTTTCCGCGACGCGGGCCGTCGTGTTGAGCTTCTCGTCTTCCTGGACCCTGATTTCGATGAGATCCCGAGGGCCGAGACGGTATTCGGAGACGAAGCGGTCGGCCGGGGGATCGGCGGTTTGGGGCCCGGCCGCGGCCGAACCGGCGCCTCCGACCGCCGCCAGCCAAAGAAAAAGCCAAACTGTTCGGCGCATCGCAAACTCCCTTTGGGCGGTCAGAAATCCGTCGTCAGGTTCACCCCGAGATAATTTCGGCTCCGGTCGAAACTCGGCAGCGTGGACCTCCAGCGAAGGGCGTTCCAAGCCACGTTGACGCCGAGGGCTTTCGACAGACGAACCGTCAGACCGAAGGCGTGCTGGATCTGTCGATCCTTCCGGCCGCTTGCCGCTCCGAAATCGGACTCGGCCTCCCCGATCCATCCCGGATAAGCCGTCCTCCCCGCCTCGTAATTATAATCGACTTTGAAAACCCGGGTCAATCGAAAAGACAGGCCTCCTCCCCAACCGTCCTCGACGTAATAGCCCGCGCCTTCGTAAACCGAGAAGACGATGTCCCGCTTGTAGGCGAGCCGAAGGATGAACCGGCCGGATTGAAAATCCAAGCCCGTGTCTCCGGTCAAGCCGCGGTACGGCTTCAGGCCTTCCGCCGTGGCTTCGAAGTTCTTGTAGCCGAGGTTCAAGGTGCCGCGCAGACGGCCGAGGAGGGGGAATCGGATCCCGAGGCCCAGGGACGCCTCCCGGGCATTTCGATAATATTGGGAGGGGTCGTCGAAAGCGTAATCCATCCATCGTCCGAGGAGAAAGGCATAGCCGTCGACGAAGACCTGATAGAACAGCTCGGCTTGGGCCCCCTTCTCGCGCCGGTTGAAGAGACGGCCCAGGGCCGAGGCCGCCTCGCCGGCGGCGACCTCCTCGTAGCCCAGCCTCCGGGCAAAAGCCGTCAAGCCGAACGCGGTCCGGCGGGCCGTTTCGAAATGGACTCCCGCCTGCCAGCTTTCGACGACGTCGTCGACGGGAACCGGCCATTCCCGCGACAGGCGTTGGCGGCGGGCTTCCCGGATGTATTCCGCGTCCAGGGCGAATCGATGGAAGAGAAGATACCTCGCTCCCGCCGCCCAGCTGTTCTTCAAGGCCCGCTGATAGCTCTCCCTCAGATAGAAAACGTATTCGGGATTCTCGCGGAGCCAAGCGATCAACGTCCCGCGGAAAGGCCAATAGACCTTGAGGCCGGGCGAGAGCGTGGCGTGATAATCCCGAACACGGCTTTTTTCCGGACCGCCGTAATACACGTTGTCGTCGTATCCGAGGTTGGACAGGGTCAGGGACGGAAAAAAAAGCAGGGGACCGAGCCGCAGGCGGGCGCTCCGGACGAGACCGGCGTATTCCTCGGCGAAACTCCGGTAGGTCTGGGCTTCGGCCGTCCCGACGGCCGCCGCGGTTAGGGCGACGGAGAGGGCGGTCGCGAGGAAGGTTCGCTTCATCGGAGAACGGGAATGTCAGTTCAGAAACCGGTCCAAGGCCGGCGGTCTCGAGGCAAGGCCTTTGAAAAAGTCAAAGACGGAGGTCTTCCGGATCAGGTCGAGGATAAGTCCGCTCTGCCGGTCGAAATCGCCCTGCCGTTGGATCAGGGGGATGACGCCGTCGCTTCTGGCGATGGCGAAAAGAGAGGAGAGATGGGATTCCGACAACCAGGAGAAGATCTTCCAGGCCCATTGGCCGACGGCGATCTCCCTCTTCAGGGCGTTCTTCCAGTTCCGCTCGTAGGCGGACAGGATCCCGGCGTCGAAACGGCCTCTCCGATAGCCGTCGAGGATCGTCTCGGAGGCAAGCCTGGCGCCTAGCAAGCCGAAGGAAATGCCGCCCCCGGTCGTCGTCTTGACCTGGCCGGCGGCTTCCCCGAGGGCGAGGACGCGGTCGGCGACGGACTTGGCGGCCATGCCTTGGCAGACGGGCCGGAGGCCGA
>VGJF01000334.1 GCA_016867585.1 Candidatus Aminicenantota bacterium
CGGCGTCCTTCTCGATGTGCTTCTGGTACTCGTTGAGGGTCGTCGCCCCGACGCAGCGGAGCTCGCCCCGGGCCAGGGCCGGTTTGAGCATGTTCGAGGCGTCCATGGCCCCCTCGGCCGCGCCGGCCCCGACGATCGTGTGGAGCTCGTCGATGAAGAGGATGACCTCTCCCTCGGACTCCTTGATCTCCTTGAGGATGGCCTTCAGCCGGTCCTCGAACTCGCCCCGGTATTTCGTCCCGGCGACCAGGGAGCCGATGTCCAGGGCGATCAGGCGCTTGTTCTTGAGCGGGGCCGGCACGTCGCCGTCGGCGATCCGCTGGGCCAGCCCTTCGGCGATGGCCGTTTTCCCCACCCCGGCCTCGCCGATGAGGACGGGATTGTTCTTCGTCCGCCGCGACAGGACCTGGATGACCCGCCGGATCTCGTCCTCCCGGCCGATGACGGGATCGAGCTTGCCTTGCCGGGCCAGGACGGTAAAATCGCGGGTGTATCTTTCGAGGGCCTTGTACTTGCCCTCGGGCTGGGGGTCGGTGATCGTCTGGGAGCCGCGGATGCCCTTGAGAGCCAGGAGGACGGCCTCGACGGCCACGCCGTTGGCGGCCAGAAGGCGGCCGGCCTCGCTCTCCCGGTCGCGGAGGACGGCCAGGAGAATATGCTCCGTCGAGATGTACTCGTCCTTGAGGGCGGCCGCCTCTTTCTCGGCTTGGGCGATGACCGCCCGGGCCGCCGGGCCGAGATACACCTCGCCGCCCTGGATCTTAGGCAGCCGGGCCAGGGACTGTTCGATCTCCGATTCCAGCCGGCGGATGTTGGCCCCGACCTTGGCCAGGACGGCCCGGACGACGTTCTCTTCCCGGCCGAGAAAGGCGGCCAGGAGATGCTCCGGCCGCAGCTCCTGGTGGCCGAGGGCCTCGGCCCGGCGCTGGGCCTCCTGGAAGGCCTCCTGCGACATGACCGTGAATTTATCCCATCGCATCGTCGCTCTCCCGGGTTGAATTTTCCGTATCCGGAGGAAGAATCATTAATAAGTTTCCCGATCGCCATTGTCAAGCGGCGGGGCCCTGATGTCATCGGCCGCGGGCACTTGACAATCGGCGAAATTTCATTATTTTTGTCTTTGTCCGAACCCGCAGGGAGTCGCCGTTGGAAGAAATCGAAATCGGAAGCTGGATGACGCTCGACGCGCTCAAGAAAAAGGCCGACATCCACGAGACCGTCGGCAACCTGCAGACCGGCCACAGCATGTCCGTCTTCTGCCAGATCGAGGACGACTACCTCGAGCTCGTCTACAGCGACGCGGCCTCAAACGGCCTCCGCCGCTTCGAGGACAAGGACGAATTCGAGATCGGCATCCAGCAGCGAAAGGAAGAAAGCGGAGACGCCCCCTTCGACGAAGACCGGGAGATCGAGAAAGAATACGAAGAGGACGACGACAAGGACGAGGACGAAAAACTCGAACTCGAAGAAGTCGACGAGGACGGCGAAGAAGCGGGCGAAGACGATTACTGATCGCCGCCGCGGTCCGGGCCGAAGAGCCGGAGCTGGTTTTTGTCCCCTTTCTCCCGGGCCCGGGTGGCGAGCCGGGGTTTCCCGGCCTCGTCGAGCTCCTGCTTTTCGAGATTCGCCAGGATCTCCCGGGCCCTGACGAGGACTTCCCCGGGAATGCCGGCCAGCTTGGCGACGTGGATCCCGTAGCTCTGGTCGGACGGCCCGGGAGCGATCTTCCGCAGGAAAACGATCTCGTCCTTCCACTCCTTGACCGTGACATGGGCGTTCTTGATCCGGGGGTGGGTCAAGGCCAGGTCGGTGAGCTCGTGGTAATGGGTGGCGAAGAGCGTCTTGGCCCGGACCTCCTCGCGCTCCTGGAGGTATTCGGCCACGGCCCAGGCGATGCTCAGGCCGTCGAAGGTGCTCGTCCCCCGGCCGATCTCGTCGAGGAGGATGAGGCTCCGGGGCGTGGCGTTGTTGAGGATGGCCGCCGTCTCGAGCATTTCGACCATGAAGGTCGACTGGCCGAGGCTCAGGAAATCCATCGCCCCGATCCGGGTGAAGATCCGGTCGACGAGGCCGATCGAGGCCGAAGCGGCCGGCACGTAGGACCCCATCTGGGCGAGGAGGACGATGAGGGCGACCTGCCGGAGGTAGGTCGATTTGCCGCCCATGTTCGGGCCGGTGATGATTTGGATCTGGTATTCGTTCCGGTCGCAGTAGGTGTCGTTGGGGATGAACGGCTCTTCGGCCAGGGCCTCGATCACGGGATGGCGGCCGTCCTTGATGCGGAGGACGTCGGAGGCGTCGACCTCGGGCCGGACGTAGCCCCGCTGGGCGGCGAGCTCGGCCAAGGCGCCATAGACGTCGAGACGGGCGACGGCCGCCGCGATCCGAAGGAGGCGGGGCGTCTCGCGGGCGATCCGGTCGCGGATCTCGAGGAAAAGCTTGTGCTCGAGCTCGCCGATCCGCTCCTCGGCGTGGAGGACCTTGTCCTCGTATTCCTTGAGCTCGGGCGTCAGGAAGCGTTCGGATCCGACCAGGGTCTGCTTCCGTTCGTAGTCGGACGGGACTTGAGCTAAGTTGGACTTGGTGACCTCGATGTAGTAGCCGAAGACCTTGTTGAACCGGACCTTGAGCGAGGCGATGCCGGTCCGCTCGCGCTCCCGCTTCTCGATCTGGGAGATGAATGATTTTCCCGAACGGCTGACGGACCGGAGGTCGTCGAGCTCGGGGCTCCAGCCGTCCCTGATGAGGCCCCCTTCGGTCAGAAGGAAGGCAGGCTCGTCCAAGATGGCCTTGTCGATGAAGGACGCGATGTCCTCGGCGTTGTCCCAACCGTCGCGCAGCTCGGCCAGGGGGGGGGCTTTGCAGGCAGCAAGGAGAGCGCCGAGCCGGGGAAGGAAAAGGAGCGACTTTTTGAGGGCGATAAGGTCGCGGGGATGGGCCGCCGCCAGGGAAATCCTTCCCGTCAGGCGCTCGAGGTCGAGAATCCCCTTGAGGCCCTCCCGGATCTCGCGGCGCCCGATCGAATCCTCACGGAGCTCGCCA
>VGJF01000335.1 GCA_016867585.1 Candidatus Aminicenantota bacterium
TCCGTGATGCAAAATATATTTTACAGATTATAAAAATATGTTTGACAATCTCAAACGGACTGAATTATCTTTCTTATGGCCCATAGAGAGGAGAAATCCGGGGACGAATGACCCGCGCTATTGGGGCCCCCGGAAAAGCCTTTCCCCGCCGTTCTCTGTCGGCGTCAAGGGGGAGGCGGGGTCCGGCCGATGAAAAGCGGATAAAAGGAGATCCACCATGAAATTCCTCGTGATCGGCAAATCCGAAGTGCGCACTCTCCTGCCGATGGGCGAGTGCATCGACGTGATGTCCGAAGCCCTTCGCGGCTTGGCCAGAGGCGAGGCCGTTCAGCCCTTGCGGTCGGTCATGAGGCTTCCGGAAAAAATCGGCGTTTTGGGCATGATGCCGGCCTTTATCGGAAAGCCAAGATCCCTTGGCGTCAAGGTCATCAGCGTTTTTCCGGGAAACGTCGGAACCGAATTCGAACCGCACCAGGGGGCCGTCTTGCTTTTCGACCCTGACCACGGCCAGTTGCGGGCCGTCGTTGACGCCGGCGAAATCACGGCGATCAGGACGGCCGCGGTTTCCGGAGTGGCGACGCGACTCCTGGCGAGCCAGGATGCCTCCAGCCTGGCCCTTCTCGGGTCCGGAACACAGGCCCGCACTCATTTGGAAGCCATGCTCCTTGTCCGCGATATCCGCCGCGTCAGAGTCTGGAGCCTGCCCCTGGAACAGGCCCGACAATTCGCTGTTCGCGAATCGGCCCGCCACGGAATACCCGTCGAGTTCAGGGAAACGGCCCAAGCGGCCGCCGACGGCGCCGACATCATCTGCACGGTCACGTCCGCTAAAGAACCGATCCTCTTCGGAGACTGGATTTCGGCCGGGGCCCACATCAACGCCGTCGGTTCATCCAATCCTTTGGCCAGGGAGTTGGACACCGCCGCCGTCGTCAAATCACGCTTGTATGTCGACAGAAAAGAGTCCGTCCTGAATGAAGCCGGAGACTTTCTGTTTCCCAAGAAGGAAGGGGCCGTGGACGAGACCCACATTTTAGGCGAGATCGGAGATCTCCTCGTGGGCCGGATCGAGGGGAGACGGAGCCGGGAAGAAATCACGCTCTTCAAGTGTCTCGGGCTTTCCATAGAGGACGTGGCCAGTGCCCATCACGTCTATCGCCGGGCCCTCGAGAAAAACGTCGGCACTTGGGCCGATTTGACGGGGGAGTCCCATGGTCCGTCTTGACCCCATCGCGATTGAAGAGGTCACCGCGGCTCGGGAGAGGCTCTCGGGGGCGGTCCTACGGACCCCCTTGGTTCGCTTGAGCGGCGAGAATCTGCCGGCGGAGATTTATCTCAAGCTGGAGAACCTGCAGCCGGTCGGAAGTTTCAAGGTGAGGGGCGCCGCCAACGTCTTGAAAAAGGCGGCCAAAGATCAGCTATCGCGGGGAATAACGACCGCCAGCTCGGGGAACCTGGGCTTGGCCGTGGCCTGGTATGCCCGACAAATCGGCATTCCCTGCACGGCCATCGTCCCGGAGACATCGGCGGACGCGAAATTGATCCCGTTGCAAGAAGCGGGCGGAAAGGTCATTAAAGTTCCCTATGGAGAATGGTTCGAGATCGTCTCCTCTGATCAGTCTCCGGAGTCGGAGGGCTATTTTGTCCATCCCGTGTTTAATCCGGATATGATGTCCGGCCACGGGACGATGGCCTTGGAGATTCTGGAGGATTTGCCGGATGTCGATGCCGTGATCATGCCCTACGGGGGCGGGGGACTGTTTTGCGGCGTGTCTTCGGCCATGCGCGCCCTCAAGCCGGACACGAAACTGTTTGTGAGCGAGGTCGAAACCGCGGCTCCGGTGGCCGCCGCCCTCGCCGCCGGAGAACCGAAAGAAATCATAAAAAGACCCGCCCCCTTTCACTGCGTCGGGGCCCCGCGCGTCCTGGCTCCGATGTGGCCCCTGGTGAGCCGATTTCTCGACGGTTCGATCGTTGTCACGATCGAGGAGGTTGCCGAAGCGCTCCGCAGGCTCGCCGGGAAGCACCATATCATTGTTGAAGGCTCGGGGGCCCTCCCCGTGGCGGCCGCGGAGACCGGCAGAGCGGGTCCTGGCAAGGTGGTCTGTGTCGTCACCGGAGGGAACATCGACTTGGAGACGTTCGTGAAAATCCTTGGCCGCGAAATTCCGCAGAAAGAGTGATTTTGCACACCGCAAGAAATCCTCAAGAGAGCCGCTCCCTTTGACGGCCTCGGGGCCTATGAGCCGAACAGCTTCTCCCCTATCCAATTCCGGATGAGCCTGACGAAATCGATCACGGGCCTGAGCGGACACAGAGCTCCGCACCAGGGCTTCCGGATGAAGAGGGCGGCGACGAGAACGATTCCCAGGAGAATGAATTGAAAGTTGGTTCCGATGAGTTGGAAGAAAGCCCCGAAAACCTCATAGCTGGAAAGGCCGGGATTTCGATAAAACAAGGCCACGACGATCGCCCCGAGCGCCAGAGCTCTCTGAAACCAGCGGAGGAAAGGCTGAATGTTTTTCGGGAAGCCTCTTTTAGCGCCTCCCAACGCGGCCAGACACTCCTGGGCGGATCCAAATGGACAGAACCAGTCACAATAGGGATTCCTGAGGTCCATGATGGTGATGAATAGAATTCCCGCTAAGAGGATATACCAATAGAGATGGAGCTGCCATTCCGGCCAAAATCCCAGGAGCATCTTATTGATGAGCACGATGGTCAGCGGTTTGTCAAAGAGGAATCCCAGAACGACCAATCCGGTGAGCAGGGAAAACCAGCGGGCGATCTTCGGGTATTTAAATGAACGCAACCGCCCGATCAGGCCCATCATAAAGAGAAAAATGAGGACGAATTCGGAGAGGCCAAAGATGATTCTCGGAGAAGGATCCTGGGGGACGGGCAATCCTAAATTTCTCGAGGAAATATTTCGGCTGGCCTTCCCCACGGCCTCCGCCACCGCTCGGGCGCTGTAGGTCGCTCCCGTGACGCCATCCAGATCCCGTCCGATTTTGAATGGATCCGAATAGGTTTTTCCCTTG
>VGJF01000336.1 GCA_016867585.1 Candidatus Aminicenantota bacterium
CCGGCGCGGACGGCTCGACCTCGAGGAGATGCCGAGTCCGGCGAAACGGGAGGGCGCCGGATTCGCTTTCGACAGAGACGACGGCCAGCCCCGGGTTGAGGTTCAACAGGATCGTCCGGACGGCCTCTCCGTTCGGATTGGAGAGGACGAGATCGGCCGCGGCCGAGAGGGCATGGCCCTCCGTCTTGAGACGCAGGTCGCAGCGCTCGAGGGCCATCGCCGGCCGGCCGGAGGCGGAGAGGCTGGCCGCCCGGATTTCATCCCGGAAGCCGCGGTCGGCGGCCCGGCCGCGGAGTTGAGCGGCGAAAAGCCAGGCCGCCGCGGACAAGGCCAGGAGGGGGAGGACGACGAAGGCCTTCCGGAGCCGCGAAACTTGCGGAAGGCGCCGGAGGAGGAGCATCGAAATCGAGGCGAAACCCAGGCCGAGAAGGGCGTAGGCGGCCCGGAGCGGGAGAACGGCCGGGAGGTTGCCCAAGCCGATGAAGTCCGAAGGGAAAAACGGCAGGTGGAAGCCGAAGGGGTCGAAGACAGAACCGGCGCGGGGTCCGAGCAGGATCAGGGCGAGAAAGGCATAGACGAGCGAGGCGAGGATGACGACCGCGGATTGGCGGATGAGGGATCCCAATAGGATCGTCAGGCCGATCATGAAGAGAAGGGTCGGGATGTTGAGAAGGAGAAGGGCGGCGAGATAGGCGGCCGCGGAGAACGGGGCCGGCGAGAAGACGAGTTGGACGAGGGCGGCAAGGAAAGCGACGGCCAGGTTGAGGGCCGCGAAGACGGCCAGGATGCCGAGGAATTTTCCGAGGACGTAGGCCTCGTTCGCGAAGGGGTGGACGTAGACGACCTCGGTCGTGTCCAGCCTCCGGTCCCGATTCTGGTGTTCCACGGCGATGAACACGGCCATGATCCCCTGGAAAACATTGAGCAGCTTGAGGACGATCACGGGGAAGGCCCCGGACAGAGCCCGGCTGAAATACAGGCCGGAGTAGGGCGAGAGGGCCAGCCCGGCCGCGACCAGGCCCAGGAGAAGAAGGGCCGTCCCCGAAAAAAATCGGAAGCCCCAGGAACGGAAGAGGAGACGGGCTTCGAAGCGGGCGACCGTGGCGACGGTTCGGAGCATGTTCATTCCCGGCTCCCTCGCCAGCCGTCGGCCATGAAGGCGACGTAGGCGTCTTCGAGATTGGGCTCGGCGGGCTCCCAAGGTCCGTCGGGCGTCCGACCGGCGACGAGGCGAAGCCGGAAGCCGTCGGCCGCGGGGACGGCCGAGACGACCGGATATTTGGCCTTGAAGGCCTCGAGGTCGGCGTTCGCGATCGCGGCCGTCCAGACCCGGCCGCGGTATCCGGACGTGAGCTCTCCCGGCGTGCCGTCGAAGACGATCCGCCCTTCGTCGAGGAGGGCGAGCCGCGAGCAGGTCGAGGAGATGTCGCCGACAATGTGGGTCGAGAGGATGATGATTTTGTCCCGCCGGGCGAGGTCGGAAAGCAGGTTCCTGAAGCGGACCCGTTCTTCAGGGTCCAGTCCGGTCGTCGGCTCGTCGATGATGATGACCCGGGGGTCGCCGATCAGCGTCTGGGCGATGCCGAGGCGGCGCTTCATCCCTCCCGAGAGGCGGCCGGCCTTGCGGTCCCGGGCCTCGAAGAGGCCGACGTCCGCGAGGGCCTTATCGACCAACTCTCCGCGCCGTCGTCTCGGGCCGAGCCCTTTCAAACGCGCCGAATAATCCAGGAACTCCCGGGCGCTGAGCTTCGGGAAGTTCGAAAATTCTTGGGGAAGGTAGCCGATCGACCGGCGGATTTCGCGGCGGTGTCTCCGGAGCTCGAATCCCCCGACGGAGATCCGTCCCGACGTCGGCTTGAGCAAAGTCACCAGGATCCGCATCAGGGTCGTTTTTCCGGCCCCGTTAGGCCCGAGAAGGCCGAACAGCCCCGGGGGGACGTCGAGGCTGACGTCCCGAAGAGCGGTTCGGCCTCCGGGGTAGCGGTGAGTCAGGTTTCGGACGGAGATCGCGTCGGAGTTATCGGCCTTCATCGCGCATACCCCACCTTCGTCTCCTTTGGACAACAAACATCCCTCTTCCTTGGCCTTGACGGCACGGACTCCTCTGTCGCGGTTTCGTTTTTTAGACGCCGGCGCTTCCCCGAATCTTCCACCGGCCCGTTTTTCGAACGGCCGGCCCCGCCACGGCGGCTTTCCTTTTCCCGGCCTTGTTCCTATAATGGTCCGGATGGACGCGCGGAAAAAGGCGGTCATTCGGGCGCTCTGGCCGGCCCTCATCCTGGGAGCGAGTTTGGCCTGGACGTCGGCCGTCCGGGCCCGGGACGCTTCGCCGGGCCTGGTCGTCCTCTTCACCCACGACCTCCACTCGAACGTCCTCCCGCGAACGGTCTTAGGGTCCGACGGGGCGAGGTCGACGGCGGGGGGGTTCGCCCGGCTGGCGACCCTCATCCGCCGGGAGCATGAAGCCGCCCCCGGGAGAACCCTCGTCCTCGACGCCGGCGACTACAGCATGGGGACGCTGTTCCACACCCTCTATGCCGAGGAATCGTTCGAGCTGCGCCTCCTCGGCCTCATGGGATACGACGCCGTGGCTTTCGGGAATCACGAATTCGACTTCCGGCTCGACGGGCTGTCCTCGAGCCTTGCCGCGGCGAAAGCCAAGGGGACGCGGCTGCCCACCGTCGTCGCCTCCAACATCGCCGTCGAGGGCCCGGGCGAAGTCGCCGAGGCCGGGAGAGCCGCTTTCCGGGATTTTCCCGTCCGGGACTACGTTGTTTTCGAACGGGCCGGCCTCAAGGTCGGCGTATTCGGGATTTTCGGCCCGAACGCGGCCGACGATTCGCCCTTCGCGGACCCGGCCGTGTTTCTCGACCCCGTCGAGCATGCCCGCCGGGTCGTCGGCCTTCTTCGAACCCGGGAAAAGGCCGACCTCGTCGTCTGCCTTTCCCACACCGGAATCACGACGGGGCGGACGCGGACCTGGGACATCCTGTTGGCCGAAGAAGTCCCGGGGATCGACGTCATCGTCAGCGG
>VGJF01000337.1 GCA_016867585.1 Candidatus Aminicenantota bacterium
TCAGGCCGACGGCATGCAGCCCGGCGGCGATCGTCCGGGCGGCCTTGAGATGGACCTCTTTGTAGGGAACGCCGGGGGCGATCGACCGGATGGCCGTCTCTTGGGCTTCCAGAACGATTTCATAGATCTCCCGCTGCCGGCCGGAGAACGACCCGCCGACCGGGACGGTCCGGGTGATGTCGGCCGCGTAGTGCATCGTCGACTCGGCCCCGGCGTCGACGACGACGAGGTCGCCTTTCCTGAGCTTGTTACCGTGATAATGGTTATGGAGAATCTGGCCGTTCTTGGTCAGGATCGTCGGGAAAGCCGTCGCCCCCGCCCCGGCGATGGCGATCCCGTCGATACGCCCGGCGATGTCCTTCTCGATGACCCCGGGTTGGGCCATCCGCATCGCCGTCTCGTACATCTTGTAAGTCGTCAGGAGGGCGGCCTCGATCTCGGCAACCTCTTCCTCGGATTTGACCGACCGCTGGGCCACCACGGCCTGGATGAAGGAGAGCGATGCCTGGGCCTTGGCGTCGGCCGGTTTGACGCCCAGGAGGCTCTCCAGGGCGATGAGATGGTCGGTCCGGTAGGGCGGGAGAAAGTGAACCTTCCGGCCCTTCGCCTTCGCTTCGGCCAAGAACGCGGCCAGGTCTTTGGCCGGAGCCGTCCGTTTGACTCCGACGTCGAGGGCCCGGCTCTTGAGGGTCGGTAGGAATCCCATCCAGATGATGTCCTCGAGGCTGATGTCGTCGCCGAAGAGGATATCCCGGCCTTCATCGATGTCGACGACGGCCGCCAGGCCCGGGGAATCGAGGCCGAAAAAATAGAGGAACGAGCTGTCCTGCCGGAAATGATAGGTGTTGGCCGGATAGTTCATGGGGCTGTCGGGGTTGCCCAGGAAGAGGGCGACGCCGGAGCCGACCTGTTTCCGAAGAAGGTCGCGCCTCTGGACGTAGGTCTTGGGGTCGAACATGGAAGCTCCTTTCACCTCAAGATTGACAGGCCTTGGCCGGTGTTTCCGCCCCTTTTTTCTTTTTGACCGACCGGAACATCATGACCGAGGTGTAGAGAATGACGACCACGACGACCCATTTGAGGATCGTCAGCGGGAGGGACTTGACGATATAGGCCGCGATGAGGACGCCGACGACCCCCAGGGCCGTCAGGCCGACGGCCGCCTTGGGATCGTAGGAGGCCTCCTTGATGAAGCGGAGGCTGCACCAGGGCATGAGGAGGGCGCAGGCCCCCATCATGATCGGGAAGGCCGCCCGGGGATGCATCCCCAGCGAATAGACGAGGGCCATGCAGGGCGCATAGAGCCCGATCCCGATCGTCTGAAGGGCCCCGAGGACGAAGACGACGGCCACGGCGACGACGAATTTCCAGCCGACGAGGCCGAAGGCCTCTCCCCCGCTGGGCATGATTTTCAGGATGCCGGCCAGCATGGCCGCGGCGACGAGGAGGAGGGCCGCGCCCAATCCGATCCGGATCTTGTCGACCGGCATCTTGGCCACGACCCCGGCCCCGATGACCGCCCCCAGCGTCGCCGCGATCATCATCGAAACGAGGGTCAGCGGCGCGACCTGGACGACGGTGATAAAGATCAGGGCCTGGGCGATCACCGGAAGGCAATGGCCGACGTTGAGGGTGCCCGGGATGACCCGGTCGTCGACCATTTTGGTGAATTTATAGAAGGATGTCGTCGGAGCGAAGCTGCCGATTCCCAGCGTGTCGAAAAAGTTCGTGATAAAGCCGATCCCCGTCAGGGCATACCAGGGAGCTTGGGAAAATTCCCTCCGGCGCTTGGCGACGTCCCGGAAATAGAAGGCGGCGAAGATGAGGGCGGATGCGGCGAGGACGGACAGGAGGACATATTTCATGGGCCTTCCTTAACAGATTTTCCATCTCCCGTCAAATTCGCCGTTCGGACGTCCCGTTTTGATCTCGAAGGGCTTTCTCTGATATAAAGGACGAAGAGACTCGTCGAGGGAGAGAGGCATGGACTTTCGCGGAAAAACCGTCTTGGTCACCGGCGGCGCGTCCGGGATGGGAGCGGCCACGGCCCGGGAATTCGCCGCCGCCGGAGCCGACGTCGTCATCGTCGACATCAACGTCCCCCTGGCCAGCGAGGTCGCGGCCGAAATCGGGGCCGGCGAGCCCGTCATCGGCGACGTCGCGGATTCGGCTTTTTGCGACCGGGCCGTCGCGGCCGCCCTCGAGCGCCACGGCCGGCTCGACGTCCTCGTCAACTGCGCGGGAATCATCTATCGGGCCGACGCCGCCGGGACGCCGGACGAGGCCTGGCGCCGGGTCATGGCCGTCAACGTCGACGGCGTTTTCTTCATGAGCCGGGCGGCGGTCATCCCGATGAAGAAGCAAGGCGCCGGGGTCATCGTGAACTTCGGCTCGATCTGGGGCGGCGTCGGCGCGTCCGGGGTCGTCGCCTACTGCGCCAGCAAGGGGGCCGTCCACAACCTGACCCGGGCCATGGCCCTCGACCACGTCAAGGACGGCATTCGGATCAACGCCGTCTGCCCGGGGGAGGTCAACACCCCGATGCTCGCCTCCGGCCGGCCCAAGCCGCCGACCCCGGAAGATCTCAAGAAACTCGGCCAGGACGTGGTCCCCATGGGGAGGCTGGCCGACCCGGCCGAGATCGCCCGGGTCGTCGTTTTCCTGGCCTCGGAAGGAGCGAGCTACATGACGGGTTCCATGGTCACGATCGACGCGGGGTACACGGCCCGATGAATTTCCGAACACTGGGCCGCTCCGGCCTCAAGGTCTCTCCCCTCTGCCTCGGGACGGACAACTTCGCCAACCCGACGCCCGAGGAGGAATGCCTCCGGATGATCGACGCCGCCCTCGAGGCCGGGATCAATTTCGTCGACACGGGCGACGTCTACGTCAAGGGGGAGGCCGAGCGGATCGTCGGAAAGGCGTTGGCCAGGAACAAGCGGCGCCAAGACGTCGTCCTCGCCACAAAAGTGTTTTATCCCACCGGCCCCGGCCCGAACGACCGCGGGCTCTCGCGGCGGCACA
>VGJF01000338.1 GCA_016867585.1 Candidatus Aminicenantota bacterium
TTCGGGTCGAGCTCGACGACTTTCCGATAAGCCGTCACGGCGTTGTTGAAGTCGCGCTGCTTGTCGTAGACCGAAGCCAGCATCGACCAAGCCTCGAGGTTGTTCGGCTGGGCCTTGACGACCCGCTCCAAGTTTCTCTGGGCCCCCAGGCTGTCTTCCTGCCAGGCATAGAGCCGGCCGGCCAGCCAGGCGCTCTCGAAGCTGTTCCGGTAGTCGTCCGGGATCCAGGATTTCCACGGAGTCGGTTTAGCCGTCCGGTTCAGGCCGTTCAAGGCCGTCACCGGAACGATGAACCGGAGGCGGGCATCCATGACGACGAGAAGCCCGGCCAACCGGCCGCCGGGGTCGAGGACGGCGGCCCCGTTGAACGTTTCCGGTACCGCCAGGGAGCTGTCCGCGACCTTCGTCCCCGGCCGGACTTCGTAAAGGTTGCGGATCGCGCCCTCGGAGATGATGATTTCCCCCGACTCGTTGGCCCCGAGCCCGAAGATCGTCTTTTCCGGCTCCAGGCCCTCGGGGCTTCCGGCCGGAAGCGGGGAGACTTTTCCGTCGACCTGGAGGAGGACGAGGTTGAAGTTCTTGTCCACGTCGACGACTCCCTTGACGTCGACTTTCCTGTTTTTGGCGTTGAATCCGTCCACCCGGGCCGCCCCGGCGATGAGATGATATCCCGCCACGGCGAGTTTGTCGGCGATGACGACGGCCGACCCTTTGCCGATCTCCTTTTGGTCTTTGTCATAGGCGACGATGTAAATGATGCCGTTCCCGGCCTGCTCTTGGAGTTTGGCGGCCGCCTCTTCCTGGGCTTGGATGGCCGAACCTCCAACAAGCAGGACCAGTCCCAGTCCGAAGACGGAAACGGATGAGATTCTCATGGTTCCTCCTGAATAACTTATTTTGACATCTTGCTTTTTCCCTGTCAATTGACAAATTTCCTGGGCTTGGGTAGCCTGGGGGCCTCCCATGGACTTCCGCCTCAGGAAACGCCTCGCCGTCGCGGCCGTCCTCCTGGCTTCCGGCCTGGCCTTCGGTTTGCGCGTCCGGAACCGGATGGTCGATTTCACGGTCAACTATACGGCCGGAGAGCGGATTCGCGGCGGAGAGACGCTGTATCGGGCCGAAGACGGGCATTACCAGTTCAAGTATTCGCCGTATTGCGCGATGATCTATCTTCCCCTGAGCTGCCTTCCCCTTTCCGCGGCCAAGGGCCTCTGGTTCGCCCTTGTCCTTGGAGCGACGGCGGCGATGATCATCCTGACTCGTCGGCTCCTCGGTCCATCTCCCCCCCCGGCCTCTTGGACGGCCTCCGTCCTGCCGCCCTTCATTTTAGCGAAATATATCGTCCGGGAAATCGACCTCGGGCAGATCAACGCCGTCGTGACGGCCGTCCTCCTGGCCATGGCCGTCCTTCTCGCCGAAGACGAGGCCGCCCGGAACCCGGGAAAATCCGCCGCGGCCGGATTCCTTTGGGGAACGGCCGTCTCGATGAAGCCTTATGCCGTGATCTTTCTGCCCTATTTTTTCTACAAGAGGAAATGGAACGCCCTCTGGCCGGGACTTTTCATCCTGGCGGCCTCCTTCCTCATCCCGGCCGTTTTTTACGGATTTCCCGGCAACCTGGCCGTCCATTTGGAATGGATCGAAAGCCTCAGCAAATCAACCGCCGCTCTCCTGACCTCTCAGGACAACGTCTCGCTCCTGGCTTTTTTCATGAAATGGACCCGGAACGTCGACCTGGCCCGACTGGCTTACGGAGGAACGGTCATCGTCCTCTCCCTGGCCGTTCTCGTCTTCATCCGCAGGGGCCGGGGCCGGCCAGGGACGCTGCCGGCCGAATCCGGACTGCTTCTCTTGGCCATCCCCTTGGTGTCCCCTCTGGGCTGGGATTATACGTTCCTCGCTTCGCTCCCGGCCGTCGCCCTGGTCGTCTCTCGCTTCCGGGATTTTCCGGTCCCTGTTCGGGCCGTCTTGGGCCTCAATTTCGCGGTCATCGGCCTCTCGCTTTACGACTTTCTCGGCCGAGGGCCCTATGCCGCCTTCATGAACGCTTCCGTCCTGACCCTCGATTTCCTCCTCGTCGGGGCGGCTCTCTTTCATCTCCGGATGGCTCGGAAAATATGACCGGCCGGTCCCGGATGGTCGCGATTTACGCCGCGGCGGGCATGGGAGCCGTCTTCTGGGTGGGGGCGCTCCTTGCCGCGCCGTATCTCTGGTCGAAGGGGGAGAGACTGGCCCTGTTCATTTATGCCTGTTTCTCGCCGGTTTGCCATCAAATCCCGGAACGGTCCCTCTGGCTGTTCGGCCATCCCCTGGCCGTATGCGCCCGCTGTTTCGGGATTTATTCGGGATTCCTGGGCGGGCTTGTCCTTTTTCCATTCCGAGGCGGGCTCCGGAATCTCGTCCAGCCGAAAGTCCGGACGATCCTTCTGGCCTCGGCCCCGATCGCGGCCGACACGACGGCCCAATTTCTCGGCCTCTGGGAGACGGGGCCGGCCGGCCGCTTCGCAACGGGCTTCCTTTGGGGCGGCCTCCTCCCCTTTCTCTTCCTCCCCGTCCTGGCCGATCTGGCCATCGGTCCCTCGAAGGGGAGCCGAGGCCGGAACGCCGGGGCCGATTTTCGCGCTTGAATCGGCCGTCCGGAAGGCATAGAATGCCTCCGTCCGCGTCCCAGGAGGTTCGGATGAACGGTCCGCGTCCTTCCCTCTTCACCCCCGCCCTCATCGGAGGGGCGGTCGCCGGCCTCTTGTCGGCGATCCCTTTCGTCAACTGCCTCTGCTGTCTTTGGATCATCGGAGGCGGAGCCTTGGCGGCCTACCTTTGGGCCAAGGACATCCCCGGAGGGCTGACCTCGGGCGAGGGTGCCCTTGTCGGGGCCTTCGCCGGCGTCGTCGCCGCCGCGGCCGACGCCTTGATCAGCATCCCCTTCGCCGCCTTGAATTCCGTTTTCTTCAGGCGCGTCTTCGAACGCCTGTCCGCCTATGTCGAGGACATGCCGGCCGGATGGGAGAGGTGGTTCGACAG
>VGJF01000339.1 GCA_016867585.1 Candidatus Aminicenantota bacterium
GGGCGACGATCTCGAAAGGACAGCCTTCCCCGCATGATGAAATTCTGCTGAACGTGACGCCCTTCAACGGAGCCATCCGGTCCGGCGACTGGAAGCTGGTTCACAACGGTCGGCTCGAAGCCAACTATGCCGGCCCGATACCCGCCGAGCCGACATTCGAGCTTTTTAACCTTGCGGACGACCCCTCTGAGAAGAACGATCTGAGCGGTAATAATCCGCAGAAACTCGAAGAACTCAAAACCCGGCTGAAATCCCACGCCGACCAGGCCGCTCCGGCCAATATCTCGCCGAGCGCAATGCCCAAAGATTTTCAAGTCCCCAAGGCCTGGGGGCACCGGGACTGACCGTGCGGCGTCGCTCCCTGATCGGGAGACGGGGCGCGGCGGGAAGGGCTCATTCTAGAGAACGGTGTTTCTCGGAAATCTTGCCGAACCTCAGCCGGAACTGAAAAATCATGCCGAGGAAAAACCCGACATCGTCCAGAGGCTGAAAATTCTTCACGACACATGGGCCAAGGACGTTGAACCCAGGAAGGGAAATCCCCATCCATAAGCGGGTATCAAGCCGTTTTCCCGGGCGACCCGGGATGCGCCCGTGGATGACTCCTGCTAGGTTTAATCGGCCGGCTAAAGCCCTGGCGTCGGTATTTGTCCAACAAGGCCGAAAGCGCCGCCACAATCGGGAGATTATCGGCTGCGAGGTCTCGCGTCTCTCCCGGATCCGCGTCCAAATCATAGAGCTGGCCGCTCCCCCCCTCTTGTTTCGCAGCGATGAATTTCCATCGTCCCTGGCGGATCGCCAGGTCGCCGTTCCCCGCCTGGAAGATGAGAGCTTCCTGAAGGGGCTGGCCCTGTGACTTTCCGAGGAGCGCCGGGAGGACGCTCCAGCTGTCCTCGGCGGCATTGTCCGGAAGCGGCGCGCCGACCAGGTCGGCAAAGGTCGCCCACATGTCGCCCAAGCTGACGAGCTCGCCGGATACGGCGCCCGGCTTGATCTTCCCCGGCCAGCGGACAATGAACGGCACCCGGTGGCCTCCCTCCCAAATATCAGACTTATATCCGCGGAAGTCCAACGCGGATTTATGCCCGTTCGCGCCCTTCTGTCCTCCGTTGTCGCTCGTGACGATGAGGAGCGTATTTTCGGAGATTCCTCGTTTCCTGAGGTGGGCATCGACTTCCCCGACCACCCAATCGAACAAGGCGACGAGGTCCCCGCGCGGGCCTTCCTTGCTTCTGCCTTTCATGAATTCGGGCACGAGCCACGGGATATGGGGGGAATTGGGTGAAACGACGAGGAAGAAGGGATCGTTCGGTCTTTGCCGAAGATGGCGGTCGATGGCCGCCTGGGCCTTGCCGGCAAGGATGACATCGATGTCTTCCTCCGACCAATCGTCGGCCATCGGTCCCGGCAGGAATCCCGGGAGTCCGCGCCATTCCTCCTTGCTCATTTTGGTCGGCACCGCGACCAGCCGATCGTCTTCGATGAAGACGTACGGCGGATCATTGCTGGGGCAGCCGGCGTTCCCGTAGAAATAATCGAATCCGAGACGGGTGGGCCCGCCGCCGACCGGTTGGCTGAAATCGACGCCCCACTGAAGCGTCTCATCCGTTTGGAAAACCTTGTCCTGGTTGTAGTAATTTTCGGCCCTGCTTCCGTCTTTTGTCTTCCATTCGAGCCCGAGATGCCATTTTCCGATGTACGCCGTCCCGTAGCCGCGGCTCCGGAGGAGCGAGCCGAGGGTCAGGCGCGAGGATTCGATCAGGGGAAGCCAGTACGGCATCAGGACGCCCTTTTTGAGCCGGGTCCTCCATGGATAACGCCCCGTGAGGAGGCTGTAGCGCGTCGGTGTGCACATCGACGCGGGGGAGTGCGCGTCCGTGAACTTCGTGCCTTCGGTTGCGATCCTGTCCATATGGGGCGTCGGGATCAGAGATCCGGGGTTATAGCATCCGGGATCCCCGAGCCCCATGTCGTCGGCCATGATGATGACGATATGGGGCCGCTTTTCCGGAGGCGCAAGATCTCCCCCGGCATTTTTTGCGGGAGGGAAGGCCAGGGCGGGCGCCCCAAGGCCGAGAGATTTCAAAAAATCGCGTCGATCCATGGATTTCTCCTTGCGGGGGCGGCGGCCCGCATCTTGGGATTCATGTCCCCGGCCGGGCGGACCGCCAGCCGGCCCGGAGCTGACTGGAAAGCGCGGCCACGATGTCCTTGTTCTCCGGGAAACCGGCAATGTTGACGTTTTCGTCCGGATCCACCTGATTGTCATAGAGCTCTAGGGCGGCCAGGTCTCCCGCCAGCTTTTTGTCGTCGTCCCAGGACCGCCATTCGACAAAGTGGTGGCGCGGCGTGACCATGGAATAGCCCATATATCGCTTCCCGTCGGGTGAAACCGTCGGCCGTCGATGGTACTGGCTGAACACGGCCGACTTCCATTTCCGGAGGGGATCCTTGAGAAGCGGCTTGAAGCTCGTTCCCTCCATGATCCGGGGAATATCCACGCCGGCCAGGTCGCACAGGGTCGGGTAGAGGTCGACCAATTCGGTCAGCTGGGCGCAGGACGTACCCGCCCGGCCGACGCCCGGGACGCGGATGAAGAGCGGCACCCGGGTATCGATGTTGTAGTTCGTTTGCTTGGTCCAGCCGTTGTGCTCTCCCAGCTTGTAGCCGTGGTCTCCCATGACCACGACTATCGTGTTTTCCTCGAGGCCCAGCTTCTTCAAACCCTCGAGCAATCTTCCCAGGCAGGCGTCGACATAGCTGACCGAGGCGTAATAACCGTGCTTCAGACGCCGGGCGATGTCTTCGGGCAACGTGTAAACGGACGGGTGGCCGACGAATTCCAGGTCATAGCAGCCCTTGAGCTCGTAATTCGAGTCCGCGGCCATAACCGGGGCGAATTTCGGCAAATAGGGATTCGAGGCCAACGATAGGCCGTTGCGGTCATAAAGGTCCCAATATTTCTTCGGCGCGACGAACGGCAGATGGGGCCGATAATATCCCAAGCCCATATAGAACG
>VGJF01000340.1 GCA_016867585.1 Candidatus Aminicenantota bacterium
GGGTCCTCGTTGACGATCCGGTTGAGAAGGGAGGGGATGTTGTCCCCCGAGAACGGCCTCCGTCCGGTCAAAAGCTCGTAGAGGATGATCCCCAGGGAAAAGATGTCGGTCCGGTGGTCGACGTTTCCCTCGAGGATCTGCTCGGGAGACATGTAGGCCGGAGTCGCCGACGTCATCCGCGTCCGGGTGACGCTCACGGACTCGATCGTCGCGATTCCGAAGTCGACCAGAACCGGACGGCCGGCCGCGTCGAGGAGGATGTTGTCGGGCTTGATGTCGCGATGGACGATTCCGTTCTGATGGGCGTACTCCAGGGCCTGGCAAAGGGGCAGGACGAGGTCGACGGCCTCTTCGGCCGAATATTTCTTCCCCGGCTCGAGGCCCTGGCGGAGGCTCTTGCCGGGGACGTACTGCATGACGATATAGGTCAGGTCGGCCTCGCGCCCGACCTCATAAATCGTGGCGATATGGGGGTGGTGGAGGCGCCCGGCGGCCTGGGCCTCGACGATGAACTGCTTCAGGACCTTGTCCCGCTGCGCCCCCTCCCCGACGAGGTCGTTCCGGATCGTCTTGATGGCCACTTCGCGGTTGATGTCGGGGTCGAGGGCCTTGTAAAGGACGCCCATCCCTCCGCTGCCGACCTGGGAAAGGATTTTGTATTTGCCGATTTTTTCCATGAAAACTCAATCGAGGCCACATTCTAGCGGAGGCCCTGGGGCAAGTCAAACCGCCGGCCGAGCGACGGCCGGAGTCCGCCCAGGGTCGATCTGGGTTATAATACCCCGGAGACAAGGATGGCCGTCATGAAGCGCCTGGAGGCCGATTTTCGGGACAAAAGCCTTTTTGTCCGGCTCTTCGGGGGCGACGTCTATGCCGTCGGCGGGTTCGTCCGCGACAAGCTCCGCGGCCTGTCGTCCGAGGACGTGGACATCCTCGTCGCCCGCCGCCCTTTGGACCGGGTCGTTTCGGCCCTGAGGAAGCACGGCCGGGTCGACCTCGTCGGCCGGAGCTTCGGGGTCATCAAGTTCTCCCGGAAGGGAAAAACGTATGATGTCGCCCTCCCCCGGACCGACCGGGCCGGGGCCGAAGCCGGGCCGGGAATCCGCGGCCACAAGGACATCATCGTCCACGCCGACCCCGGCCTTCCGGTCGAGGAAGACCTCCGACGGCGGGATTTCCGCTGCAACTCGATCGCCCTCCGCCTGGCCGACCGGGCCCTCGTCGACCCCTTCGGGGGAGGGCGGGATATCAAGGCCAAGGTCATCCGGCTGACGAACCCGGCCGCCTTTCCCGACGACCCCCTCCGGGTTCTCAGGGCGGCCCGCTTCGCCTCGGTCCTGGGGTTCTCGGTCGACCCGGCCGTCTATGCCGCCGCCAAAGGCGTCGACCTCGCCGGTCTGAGCGTCGAACGAGTGGCCGAGGAGTTGACGAAGATCCTCCTTCTTTCGGAGCGCCCCTCGCGCGGCCTGGAGGAGTTGTTCAAGCTGGGGGCCCTCCGGCAGCTTTTCCCCGAGCTCTACGCCCTGACCCTGATCATCCAGGATTCGCTCTTCCACCCCGAGAAGGACGCCTTCGGCCACCACACGGTCTGGCGCCACACCGAGATCACGGTCGACCAGGCCAAGGGGCTGGCCGGGAGGGCCGGATTCCCGCCGGCCAAAACCCTGGCCCTCCTCCTGGCCGCCCTCTATCACGACGCCGGGAAGGCCGAGACGACCCATTGGGAGTTCAAGCGCGGCCGGATGGCGATCACCAGCGCCGGCCACGACCTCAAGAGCGAGGCCATCGCCCGGAAGGCCTTTCACCGCCTCAAGATCTTCTCCTGGAGCGGCTTCGACGTCGCCGCGGCGGCCCTGATGCTCATCCGGACCCATCATCGGCCGGCCGAGCTCTGGCAGAATAGGAAAGCTCTGACGAAGAAGGCCTTCAACCGGCTGGCCGCGGACTCCGGCGGCGAGATCGAGCTCGTGGCCGCCCTGGACGCCGCCGACCGGGCCGGCCGCCGGGCGCGCCTCGTCTCGGCCTACGACCGCCAGACCCGCTGGCTCCTGGCCAAATTCGCCGAGCTCCACATCTCCAAGGAATCGATCAAGCCCCTCCTCCAGGGGCGCGACCTCCTCTCCCTGGGGGTCCCGGCCGGCCCGGGCATGGGAGTCCTCCTCAAAGACCTCTACCGCCGTCAGCTCGACAACGAATTCGAAACGAAAGCCCAGGCTCTCCGGGCGGCTCGAAGGCTCGTCCGGGCCTCGGCCTCGAAGGGGGGCCGATGACGACCATTTTCGTCGCCGGCGGAGCCGGCTATATCGGCTCGCACACGGTCAAGGCGCTTCTTGACGGAGGAGCCCGGGTCATCGTCTTCGACGACCTTTCCTCGGGCCGGGCCGAGTTCGTCCGCCGGGCCGAGCTCATCGTCGGAGACCTCATGGACCGAGAAGCGGTCGCGGCCGCCCTCCGGGGCCGGGCCGTCGACGCGGTCCTCCATTTCGCCTCCCTGATCCAGGTCGGAGAGTCCTACGCCGACCCCCGGAAATACTATTCCCGGAACATCGGGACGAGCCTCCACCTCCTCGGAGCGATGCTCGACGCCGGCGTCCGGAACTTCGTCTTCAGCTCGAGCGCCGCCGTCTATGGAGTCCCCAGGGAAATCCCCCTTCCCGAGAGCCATCCCCTCGAACCCTTCAACCCTTACGGACAGACCAAGGCCGTCGTCGAGCGGATCTTGGCCGACTACGGCCGGGCCTACGGCCTCCGGTATATCTCTCTGCGCTATTTCAACGCCGCCGGGGCCGACCCTGGCGGGGAGATGGGCGAAGTCCACGACCCCGAGTCCCACCTCATCCCGAACATCCTCTTCGCCCTCCTCGGCCGGAAGGAATGCCTCGACGTATTCGGGACGGACTTTCCGACCCCGGACGGGACGGCCGTCCGGGACTACATCCACGTCTCGGACCTGGCGGCGGCCCACGTCCTCGCCCTGGAGAAACTCCTCGCCGGCCATCCGAGCG
>VGJF01000341.1 GCA_016867585.1 Candidatus Aminicenantota bacterium
CTCCCCCTGGCCCGGATGTTCCGTTCGGTCGGAAAATCCCGCGACCGGACCGGCGCCTACATCACCTTCATGGCCTCCTCTTTGCTCAGTTTTCAATTCTTCGTCAACGTCCTGATGATCGTCGGCCTTCTGCCCATCACCGGCGTTCCGATCCCCCTTCTCAGCTACGGGGGGTCTTCGCTTCTGACGTCGTATGTCGCCGTCGGGCTCGTCGTCAACGTCCGCATGAGGCGCTTCGCCTATGTCTGATCCCGTGACAGGGGCCCTTCCCGAGGCCGTTCTCCGCCAGGTCGAGAAGCCCGGGCGATACACGGGAGGCGAGTGGAATGCCGTTGTCAAGGACCCGTCCGGAATCCGAATTAAAGTCGCTCTCGCCTTTCCAGACGTCTATGAAATCGGAATGTCCTATCTCGGGCAGAAGATTCTGTACGACCTCCTCAATCGAAGGCCGGACATCGCGGCCGAACGGGTCTTCGCTCCTTGGCCCGATTTCGAGCGGGCCCTCCGGGCCTCCGGGATTCCGTTGTCGTCGCTCGAAACGAAAACCCCCCTGGGGGAATTCGACGTCGTCGGATTTTCCCTGCTCTACGAGCTGAACTACTCCAACATCCTGACGATGCTCGACCTGGCCGGACTGCCCTTTCGGGCCGCCGACCGCCTCGCGGGCCCTCTCCTTGTCGCCGGCGGCCCGGCGGCCTTCAACCCCGAGCCGGTCGCCGGGATTTTCGACCTGTTCGTCCTCGGCGACGGAGAGGAGGCTTTTCTCGAGATTCTTGACGGCTTCGCCGAGGCGCGGTCGAACGGCGGGTCCAAGGACGAGATTCTGGCCGGCTTGACCCGCTTGCCCGGGGTATACGTCCCCCGATTTTACGAGGCCTATCGGCCGTCCGGCTCTCTCCTTCTGGCCGTCCGGCCCAAGGCCGGAGCCCCTCCGGCGGTGGCCAAGCGCGTCCTTCGGACGCTCGACAGCGCCCCCTTTCCCTCGGCCGTCGTCGTCCCCAACATCCAGACCGTCTTCGACCGCGTCGCCGTCGAGGTTTCCCGGGGATGTCCCCAAAAGTGCCGGTTTTGCCAAGCCGCCAACCTCTACGCTCCGTTCCGAAGCCGAAATCCGAACGAGGTCGTCTCGACCGTCCTCGACAGCTTGACCTCGACCGGATATGCGGACGCCTCGCTGTTCGCCCTCTCGGTCGGCGACTTCCCCTGCCTCGAAGAGACCGTGTCCGTCCTCATGGACCGTCTCGCCCCCGACCGAGTCTCCCTCTCGCTGTCCTCTCTTCGGCCAGGGGATCTGTCCTCCGGGCTGGCGCGGACGATCAACCGGGTTCGCAAGACGGGCTTCACGATCGTCCCGGAGGCCGGCTCGGACCGGCTTCGCCGGGCCATCAACAAGAACCTCACCGAGAAAGAAATCCTCGAAGCCGCGGCCTGCGCTTTCGGCGAAGGCTGGCGGCTGCTCAAGCTCTACGTCATGATCGGCCTGCCGACGGAAACGGACGAGGACGTCGAAGCCGTGCCGGATTTGGTCGAAAAGATCCTCGCTTGCGGCCGCCGGGCCCTCGGCCGGGTACCGCGGATCAACCTCAGCGTCTCCTCGTTCATCCCCAAACCGCACACCCCCTTCCAATGGGCGGCCATGGCTAGCGCATCGGACCTTGAGAGGAAACAGGGCTTCCTTCGCCGGGCCCTCAAGCGGCGCCGATCGGTCGAGGTCAAGTTCCATTCAGTCGAAAGCTCGCTCCTGGAAGCCGTTTTTTCCCGCGGCGACCGGCGCCTGGACGAGGTCCTCATCCGGGCTTGGGGCCGGGGAGCGCGCTTCGACGGCTGGACGGATTCGTTTCGGCCGGAGGCATGGCGCGAAGCCATGGACGAGGCCGGGCTGGATCCGGCGGTCTACCGGCAGGCTCTAGACCCGGACCTTCCGTTGCCTTGGGGGCATATTCGGACCGGTGTCGATCCGGCCTTCATCCGGCGCGAGTACGACAGGGCGTTCAAAGCGGAAACGACCGCCTCCTGCCTCGAGGCCGCATGCCCAACCTGCCGAGGATGCGATTTTGGGCAGGACTTTCAAAGGCGGTTTTCTCCCCCGGCCGAAATTCGCCCGCCGGAAGGGCCCCGCCCCGTCCCTTCGCCGGGCGAAGCAAGGCGCTTTCGGGTCACCTTCGCCAAGGAGGGTCCGGCCCGCTTCATCGGCCATAACGACCTCGTCCAGACGATCCAAAGAATCCTCCGAAGAGCCGGTCTCCGCCCGGCCTTCACCGAGGGATTCCATCCCAAAATCCGGCTTGTCTTCGGCCCGCCTCTTCCCTTGGGGATGGAAGGCCTCCGGGAGGTGTTCGAGTTCAAAGCGGGAGACGCTCTCCTCCCCCGAACATTCCTCGAGGCGGCCAACCGGCACGCCCCTCCCGGTTTCCGTTTCCTCGGACTCGAGCCGCTCGGGGAGAAAGAACCGGCCCTTCACCGGCGGATCGCAGCCGTCGATTTTCGCCTGCGGATGGAGGATGGGGAGGTCCGGCAGGCCTTCGCCCGGGTCGCCGCCGACCGAGGCTGGGAGGATTTGGGAGCGGCCGGAATCCTCCGGCGTCTGGCCGAGGAAGCTTCCGCCTCGGGAATTCGCGGGCCGGAGTCCGTCATCGAGCTCGGCCCGAGTCAACCGCCCGTCTTGACCTGGGCTTTCGATCCCGGCCGGCCTCCGCGTCCGCAAGATTTCATCGGCTTTGCTCTCGGCCTCTCCCATCCGTCCCATCTCCTCATCCGGACGGGATTCCTTCTGTCCGACCGACCGTGACGGGAGGGAGAGGCTCCGGATCCCGTTCCGGGAATCGGGCGGCAGCGTGTTGACGAAAGGCGGCGCTTTCTATATAAAAGGGCGGAAATAACGGCGAATCGAGGTGAAGCCGATGATCGACTACACGTTGTCCGACGAGCAGCAAGCTCTCCGGGAGATGGCTAGGGAGTTCGCTTTGAAGGAAATGCGG
>VGJF01000342.1 GCA_016867585.1 Candidatus Aminicenantota bacterium
TGGACATGGTACGGGCCGGGCGGCCAGATCCATCGAGAGACCGGTCCGATCATGATCGGCCGACCCGGCCTGGTCTTCGACCGTTATGTCGCCTGGGACGAAATCGGCTTCTCCGACGTCCCCGGCCTCCGCGGCCGTTGGACGGTCGTCGTCCGGCTCGACGGGGCGGCGGCCGTGACCGCCCGATTCGAGGTCCGGTGAAAGGCCTCGGCCCGGCCGGCGCCGGGCAAAGGAGGAGGACATGAGAAAAGGGTGGAGCGTCGTCATCGGACTCTGGCTGATCGTCTGGGCCGGCGGCTCGGCCTCGGCCCGGCAGGAGGGGAGGCCGACGAAGAACGAAATTTCCCAGGCCGAATTCTACCTGAAGAAAATGGAGCAGCACGTCCAGCGCCTCCGCGGCCAGAGCATCAAACTGACCTACGACGACAACGAGGCCCTCCGGCGGGTCAAGGCCCTCAAGGAGAAATACCCCCGCGATCCCCAGGTCGAGGAGTTGTTCCAGCGCGCCCAGAAGGCCCTCATGGCCACCAAAGGGGATTTCATCGAGATCACGCCCGAAATGACGGCCTATCGGCAGATCGAGCGGAAACTCAATGACCTCTTTTACGAGGAAACCCGGAAGGCCTGGGAGCCGTTCCTTGCCCAGGTCACGGCCGAGGCCGGGACGATCCTCAAGGCCTATCCGGCCGAGTCTCCCCGCGACCGGTCCCTGGCCGAAATGGTCGGCCGGACCGTCGTCCTCGAGGACTTCCAGTATCCGACGAACGCCTTCACGGCCAAGGGGCAGGAGTACGTTTTCTGCGGCTCGGGGACGAAGGGGTATTATTACGTCGACATCGGCGGCCGCGAATGGCTGGGCCCCTACGAGGCCGTCAAGCGCTACCGCCGGCAGGTCAACGGGGACATCCCCGAAGGCGGGCCGTGGACGCTCGTCGGCAAAATCACCGGTTCGGAGCTTCTCGTCCCCCAGGCCGAGAAGGAAAAAACGGTCGGGGCCTTCTGGGGGTGGACCGTCTTGCCCGTGGCGGTCTACGTCCCCGGACGGACTTTCGCCCGGTTCGATCCGGCGGCCGAGACCGGCGGCCGGTTCGCCGGCGAGGAAAAGGCCGAGGCGATCAAGGGAAAGTTCTATACCCAAACGACCGTGCCCGATGACATCGGCCCCGAGGACCTGGTCCTCCTCTTCGCCACGGCCATCAAGGAGAAGAATCTCCCGCTCTTCCTGGCCTGCATCGACCCCGAACGGCAGAAGACCCCCCGGGCCCGGTCCCGGATCATGTATCACTGGGACCTCCACCAAGAGCGATTCGCCCGCTTCTACGTCCATGTCACCGTCGAGCCGGCCAAGGTCGAGACCATCAAGGGCTTCGCCGCGACCGGGTACGACGACTTCTTCTTGACCGAGGCCCAAAAAGCCCAGGTCCGGAAGATCTCCGAGTCGCTGGTCGAGGAGGCCGTTGTCTGGTCCAAGGCTTGGGACGAGCGCGGCCGCCAGTACGGTTCGCCCAAGCCCCATGAGGTCCGGCGGAAAGAAACGGGGCGTTGGTATATCACGGACTATGCGGCCCAATTTTAAGGAGACGGCCATGACATCGAAAATCCTTTTCGTCCTGACCGCGGCCCTCTGTCTTTCGGCCTCCGGCCAGATCAGCAAGGACGGCGTCTCGTTCGAGCCGAGGATGCGGGTCATCCGGACGGGGACCTCTCTCGAGGCCCTGCGGGCGGAAGCCGGCCAAGTCCTCGATTTCGGCCTCGAAGTCCTCCTCGACAAGCTCAAGGTCGACAGCTACCGCGAGGACAAGACGATCATCCCCTGGGAAGAGGCCGTCGAGAAATATTTCCGCTGGTGGGCCCTGACCATGGATGAGTACGAGCGGAAGATGGAAGAGAGCAAAATGGACCTGACCCGGGTCCGGGAGTCGCGGAAAAAAACCGAGGCCTTCATCGAGGACGTCCGGTCGACGACCGAGACCGTCGTCACCTGGAAATGGCGGACCGAGATGGAGCGCTACCTCCTCGATTACGACCTCAAGGATTGCCCGAAAGAGCTCGAGGAGATCAAGTCGACGATCCGGGAGGCGGAAAGCCTCCTGGCCGAAGCGGAGGCCGTCCTTCGGAAAGGCGGGGCGGCCGCCGAGATTGGCCGGGCCGTCGACAAGGCCCAAAAAGCCTTCAACTTGGCCGAAAAGGCCGCCAAGTACATGACGGCCTGCCGGAAATTCGTCGTCAAGTCCAGAGAGAAAAAGAAGACCTCCTTGGATTCGAACATCACCGCCGTCCGGGACCGGTGGAAAAGCATGGGCGATTATCATCCCGACATCCCGAGACAGTACACGACGGTCCGGATCGCCGGGAATTGGCCGGAGGTCATCACGGCGTATTGGACGAAATACCAGAAGACCTGGAAGGACTGGGAAGCCTTCATGGAGGTCTACAACAAGACCGGCTATCTCGACGAGTTCGCCCATTTCCGGGGCGTTGATTACGCCGACCTCGCCTCTCCGCCGGACAAGGTCTTGAGCGCCCTGAAATCCCTGAGATGAGCGGCCGGCCCGGCCGGCGCCGGGTTCAGCCTCGGCCGGGGATGCGGAGGGCCTGCCCGACGCGGATGAGCGTCGATCGGAGGTTGTTGATCCGCATCAGCGTTTGGACGGACGTCCCGTATTTGCGGGCGATCGCGCTGAGCGTCTCCCCTTGGCGGACGAGGTGGGCCGCGTACTCGGGAGGGACGTATTTCGGGACGGCGGCCAGGGCGGCCAGGAGCCTTTCCCCGCCTCCGACGGGGACCCGGAGATCATAAGCCCGGTCGGGGGTCGATTTTTGTCGGAGTTCGGGATTGAGGATCTCTAGCTCGGCCGCCTCGAAGCCCGCGGCGGCGGCCAAGGTCTGCAGCTGGGCCGGGTGATTGACGGTCACGGTGTCGAACCGAAGGGGCGGATAAGGCTCGGGAAGCCGGAGCCCGTAGGCCTCC
>VGJF01000343.1 GCA_016867585.1 Candidatus Aminicenantota bacterium
GCCCGCCCCGATGTATTCCTCGATCTGGGAGCGCTGGCGGAGGGAGTCGTTCTGGGCGTCCTTGAAAACGACCCTGATCTCCGGGTGGGCTTTCGCCGCCTCCTCGATGTCCCGGTTCATCTGGACGCGCCAGGGTTCGCCCAGGTTGCACTGGCTCATTCCGATCGTCCATCGGGGGGCGCCTTGGGCCTTGGGGGAGGGCTTGGGATCCTCCGCGGAGGACGGCGCCCTGCCGCAAGCGCCGAAAGCGATGAGCGCTCCGAAGAGCGCGGCCGTGCCGAGGATTCTCGCGCCCATGAGGACTCCTTGATCCTGTTTTCGTCGGTTCATTTCCGGACCCGTTGGAGGAGAACGGCCCCGACGATGATCAGGCCGGTCAGAATGAGCCGGGTCGATTCGCCGACGGCGTTGATGCTCAGGATCTTTTCGAGATAGCCGATGGTCATGGCCCCGATGAAGGTCAGGCCGATCCCGCCCTTGCCGCCCATGAGGTTCGTCCCGCCGATGACGACGACGGCGATCGCCGTGAGCTCGTAGGTCGCCCCGGCTTCGGGATCCCCCTGCTGCTCCTGGGCGGCCTGGCAGATCCCGGCCACGGCGCACAAGAATCCGCTCAGCCCGTAGGCGAGAAGCTTCGTCCGGCCGACGGGGACGCCGGAAAGCCGGGCGGCCTCCTCGTTCCCGCCGACGGCATAGAGATGGCGCCCCCAGCGGAGACGGGCCAGGAGGAGTCCGGCCAGGAGGGCGCAGGCCAGGAAGACGAGGGTCACGACGGCGACGTTGTCCCCGAATAGCTTCGAGTTGACGAGCCGGAAGAACGCCGGGACGTCCCGATATTCGAAGCTCCCGTCCGGAAGCTGGACGGCGGTCGAAATCTTCCGCCCGCCCGAGATCCATTTGGCCAGGCCCCGGGCGAAGACCATCATGGCCAAGGTCGCGATGAACGGCTGGAGGCGGAACCGGGCGATCAGGCCTCCCGAGACGAGGCCGCAGGCCGCTCCGGCGAGGAGGGCCGCCGGGACGGCGAGCCAAGGCGACAAGCCCCATTGGAGGGTCAGGATCGAGAAAAGGACGGCGGTGAACCCCAGAATGCTCCCGACGGAGAGGTCGATCCCGGCCGTGATGATGACCAGGGTCATCCCGCAGGCGAGAATCCCGAAAACGGAGATGTGGCGGAGCATGTCGCGGTGCGTGTTCCAGCGGAAAAACGAGCCGTCGGCGTTGAAGAGCAGCCCGAGGATGAAGACGAGGGCGAGCGCGGCCAGGGCGCGGACGGCCGGGGACCTGAGGGCCGAGCCCAAGGCCGTCTCCCTCGGGGAAGGTGAGATCGTCATGAATCCGCCTCCTGGCCCATGGCCGCCTTGACGACCCGCTCCTGGGTGGCCTCGGCCCGGCCGAACGTCGAGACGATCCGTCCCCGGTGCATGACCAAGACCCGGTCCGACATGGCCAGGAGCTCGGGAAGCTCGGAGGTGATGAGCAGGATGGCCATGCCGCTCTCCGTCCAGGCGTTCATCATCCGGTAGATTTCGGACTTGGCCCCGACGTCGACGCCGATCGTCGGCTCGTCCAGGAGGAGGACTTTTGGTCGGGTCTCGAGCCATTTGGCCAGAACGACCTTCTGCTGGTTCCCGCCGGAGAGAGTCCCGACGTCCTGGTCGACCGACCGGACGCGGATATCATAATCCCGGACGGCCTCTTCCGCAACCGCGGCCTCGGACGACGTCCGGATCCAGCCGCGCGGGGAAAAGGCCGGGAGGGAAGGAAGGGAGATGTTCCGGGCGACGCTCAGGCCGAAGACAAGGCCCGATCGCTTGCGGTCGTTGGTCACGAGCGCCAGACCCCGGCGGATGGAGGCGGCCGGCGACCGCGGGATGAATTCTCGGCCGTCGAGTTCGACCCGTCCGCCGGCCCCGCCGCCCAGGGCCCCGAACAGGCCGTGAAAAAACTCGCTTTTCCCGGAGCCTTGGAGGCCGACGAATCCCAGGATTTCCCCCTCGTGGAGGTCGAAGGACGCCCCTTCGACGACCCAGGCCTTGCCTCCGGCCGCATCCGCCACCGTGAAATCCCGGACCTTGAGGATCGTCCGCCCGGGCTTCGCCCGCCGCGGAGGGAACTGCTGTTCGATGTCGCGCCCGACCATGGCCGCGACCAGGCGCTCGGGAGGGAGGTCGCCGGCGGAGAAGGTCCCGACCCGTCGGCCGTCCCGAAGGACGGTGATCCGGTCGCCGAGGCGATAGATTTCCTCGAGGCGATGGGAGATGAAGACGACGGCCCGGCCCTTGTCGCGGAGGGCGCGGACGATGTCGAAAAGCCGGGAGGTCTCGGTGTCGTTCAGGGCGCTGGTCGGCTCGTCCATGATGATGATCCGGGCGTCGAAGACGAGGGCTTTGGCGATTTCGACCAGCTGGCGGACGGCCACGGGAAAGTCTCCCAGGGGTCGGGCCAGGTCGACGTCGAGGCCGAGTTGGCCGAGAAGGCGGCGGGCCTCGCGGCGCTCGGCCCGGAAATCCATACGCAGGCCCCCCGGCGCGATCTCCCGGCCGAGGAAGATGTTGTCGACGACGTTCATCGACGGGACGAGAGAGGTGTCCTGGTGGATGGCCGAGATTCCCCGCCGGGCCGCGTCGACGGGGGAGCGGAAGGCCGTTTTCCGGCCTTCGAGCCGGATCTCTCCGGAGTCATGGGCGTGGACGCCGGCCAAAATCTTGATCAGGGTCGTTTTGCCGGCTCCGTTCTCGCCGGCCAGGACATGGACTTCTCCCGGGAGGACATCCCAATCGACGTCATCGAGAACGGGACCGGCCCCGAACGATTTCGTGATCCCGGCCATTTGCAAAATTTCCATGAAAACGACCTTGACAAGAGGCTCTGATAAGATTAAGTATATCACAGGACAAATGATTGTGCCAAACGTTTGTTCAGGGAAAATACCATGAGCATAAAAAAAATTCAGCAAATGACGG
>VGJF01000344.1 GCA_016867585.1 Candidatus Aminicenantota bacterium
TCGCCGTGGGAATCGAGGCTAGTAGAGGAATATCTTAAAGG
Organism: Candidatus Aminicenantota bacterium; assembly: GCA_016867585.1. GTDB lineage: Bacteria > Acidobacteriota > Aminicenantia > Aminicenantales > UBA4085 > JAAZPG01. Next base: position 42 of record VGJF01000344.1, read on the forward strand.
CGCCATCGCCAGGTTTGAAAAAAGCGATGGCGAACAAAAATTGTTTGATTTAGAAATAAAAAATAATCACACCATCTATTATCGTATCCCGCGACCTGGAAGCCGATCTGAGGAAAGCGAGATCGAGCTATCCCCTGATGGCGGCGAAAAAAGAATTATCTAATCCCCTCCTCGGGGCTTAGGGGCAGGTGCCGGGCTTGAAGACATAGGGCAGGTTCGTCGTCCAGAGGTTCAGCTCGACCTTGAGCTCGCTTTCGTAGCCCGAGGCGTTCCGGGTCCAGAATTTCAGGCTCAGGTCCTGGACCGTCTGGACCTTCGGCGGCTCGACGTTCTGGCCTTTCCTCTTGCCCCACAAGTCCTTGAGGGCCTTGTAGAGCAGGCCGATGGCGTCGAAAATGGAAAAGGTGTTGAAGTTGGGGCTCAGCCACGAGTCGCCCCTCTTGGTGTAATAGTCGGGCTTCAAGAAAGCCGGATTGTTCGACGGAGGGAGGCCGAGATAGAGCGGCTGGATCGTCTCCGTCTTCGTGCTCGTCATGACCAAGTCGCCTCCGACGTACATCGTTAGCTGATACTCGCGGACCTGCTTGGGCGGCACGGTTCCGACCGGAACTTCCCGGGGAATGGGCGGCTCCTCGGCCGCCGGCGGCGCGGGCCAGTCGACGTGGACGTCGAGGTCGATTTGCTTCTTGAGGATGAGCGGGCCGGACTTCAGCTCCAGAAAATAGATCCTCCGGCCCGAGTGGGAAAAAAGGAGGTTCGCGTCGAGGCCGATGATGTTGAACCCGGGCAGGAACTCGCCGCCCTTGACGACCTCGGGACCCTCGGCAAACTTGTAATAGGCCCGGTTCTGAATCTCGACGACGAGCGGCAGCACCCCCTGGGGGATGATGACGTCGTCGCCGACGCCCTTGACCAGGGCGATCGAGGTCACCCAGGGAAAACGTTGCTTCCAGTCGTTGAGATAGCCGAGAACCTCGGTCTGGATCGAAAAATCGAGGAAGACCAAGCCCGAGTCCTTGGCGTTCTGGACGTCGAAATAATCGACAAGCCAGCGTGTCTCCGCCGTCTCGTCCCCCATCTTGCCGGCGCAATAGGCCAGAATCCCGGCCGCGTCGGCCTTCTGGCCGGCTTCGAGTCCGGCATACCGGCCGCCCAAATTTTCGAGGAGCGAGCCGTAGGTTTTCTTGCTGAGCGCCTGGGCCGCCTCCTCGCGCCAGTCGTCCGTCTGCGCCCGGAGCGCTCCGCCGAGGAGCGCCGCGGCGCCGAACAGGGCGAGGGCTCTTTTAACGGCCGTAGCGGAAGACAAAATAGATCTCCAAACTCGAGAACGGAAAATCCTCGGGCAGCGGCGGAAACGGCGCGGCCCGGGCGATCGCGTCGCGGGCCGCCGCGTCCAAGACCTCGACCTTGGTCGGGTCGATGATCTCGATCATCGTCAGGTCGCCGGCCTTCATCATGTGGACCTGGATCCCGACTTGGCCGGCCGCTTCGGCCTCGACCTCCCGACCGAGCATCCAGTAGCGCTGAATCCGGGCCAGGACCTCATTGGCCCAGGCGGTCAGGTCGTATGTCCGGACGTTCTCCGGGACGGAGGCCATGACGCCCGATCCTCCCCCTCCCGGCTTGGCCGGCTCGAACCGCCCGCCGGGCCCTCCGGGACCGGCGACGGCGCCTCGCCGGCCGGCCTGGGGATAGACATACGTCGAGAAATTGATGTCCTTTCTAGCCGGCCGGTAGGGTCGAAGAAGGGCGTCTTCGGGCGTCCCGGCGTATTTGGCCAGATTGATCATGGCATCGGCGGGGTAGACGAGCGAAAACCCTCGCGAGAAGGACGAAGCCGGATCTCCTCCAGCGAGTCCTCCCCCTCCCGCCGTTCCGGCCGCGGCCCCGGTTCCGGGAAAGCCCGGCCGCTCTTCGGCCTCTTCGCCCGGAGTGCCGGCAGGGGGCGTCCCCGGCTTCTTTCCGGGCGGCGCGGCCGCTCCCCCGGCGGCTTGGCCTCCCGCCTTCTCCGAAAGCGTCCCCGTCCCGCCGGCCGGCTGGGCCGGCCCGAAGCGGATCCTGGGCGACGGGACAAGGAGGACGTCGGTCCGCTTTTCCTTGAAATCGAACACCTTGTAGGACCAGCGGGCGTGGTATATGAGGTAAAAAACGACGGCGTGAAAGGCTAGCGAAAACAAAAAAATGGCCGCCCGGCCGAGCCGGGACGATGTCTCTTCTCTAATCGGCGACTCCTCGCGTCATCTAACGTTGTATTTTAGCACACCGGGGCCTCTTCATTCTCAAACCCGGCGGGAGCGGATTCGTTGCGTCGCCCATGCGGCGCCCGGCGTCTTGCGGAAGGATGGGAGGATGTGTATAATTTCTTTTCCTTACAAAGCCTATCGGAGAGGAGAATACGGTGCGCAAAACGCTTATGCTCTTTGTTGCTTTTTCCCTCGGCGCGACGCTGGCCTTCGGCGGGGTCGTCAAGACGACCAAGACCGAGGTCGCCTTCAAGAAGTTCGGGACGTTCAAGGCGACGATGACCGATAAGATCGCCGAGACGAAGAAGCTCGGCGAGACGACGAGCGAATTCAAGGGCCAGGGCGTCATGGGGACGATCGCCGCCAAGACCATCCTCCGCTCGGGACGGACGGGCGACCTCGTCGACCTCCCGGCGATGACGATCTACCAGATCGACCACAAGCGCAAGGAATACACGGCCACGCCGATCGAGAAGTGGGCCGAGCAGCAGAGGCAGGCCGCCGGCCAACAGGCCCCCGAGGGTGAAAAGGCCGAGCCGGATGTCCGGATCACGAAGAGCGAGTTCAAGGTCGAGAAGACGGGCGAGTCGAAGACGATCAACGGCTTCGCCTGCGCGAAATTCCTGGCCCTCTGGACGGTCGAGTGGGAAAACGTC
>VGJF01000345.1 GCA_016867585.1 Candidatus Aminicenantota bacterium
AAGCGTTGATCAAGGACAAGCTCGTCCTCGGCGAGCTGGCCACGACCCCCAGCTCGTGCCTCGATTGCCTGGCCACCGACCTCAGTTGGGAGATGTACTACCTGCTCAAGGAAAAAGAGGACGACTGAAGTTTTTTTCCTTGACTTCCTCCGCGCCTGGAGGTCACTCTAGCTTTCCCATGATGCTCTCTCTTCGGTCCTTGGGGGGCGGTCTGCGCGGCCTAAGCGCTTTGCATTCGCGAATCCAAAGGAAAGGATGAACCCTCAGAATGAAACGTATCGTTCCCTGGCTGATCGCATGGACGGCGGTCTGTTTCGCAACGGCCTGAAAAAAAAGGCAGCCCGGCGGGGCCGACAGGTCCCGTGACGACGTACAGCATCACCATCATCGCCAGCGCCAACATCCTCAAGATCGGGATCACGGAGACGTTCACCGCGAATTACGTGGGGTCGGACGGAAGCTCCGTCCCGATCACCGACGGCAAGTGGGGCGACGACAACGACGCCGTCGCGACCGTGGTCGAAGCGACGGGCGCGGTGACGATCGTCGGCGTCGGGCAAATCACGATCTTCGTCGACTACAAGGGCATCCGGGGGACGATCCTCATTCGCGGGATTCCCGACTTCCAGGGGACCTGGTCGGGCACGTATGCGGTCACGAAATGTGAAGCCCAAGGCACTCTGGCCGCGGAGAACTTCTGCAACAATTTCCCCGTCGGCGAGGTCTTCACGACGACGATCACCGTCACCCAGAACCTGGCGGCCGTCACCGGCCAGGGAACCATGCGGAATATTACCCAAACGATCAACGGAACGATCGGCTTGGATGGAACCTTGACGTTGACGGGCTTGCCCATCGTCCCAGAGGGCCAGGATGTTAAGATCCTCTTTTGGTTGCTCAGAAAAGACAGCCCGAATGCCTGCCGAGGAAACACCGTTGAAGTCTGGATGAAACCGGGATTCACTCCGGGAGAAGGCGCTGTGGAGGGCAGCCTCCAGGAGTTCACCCGGACGAACGCCTTGTATTAGACGGACCCATCGGCCGGGTCGGAATACGGCCTCCGCCATTTCGCCTTGGCGGCTTCCCACCACGCCATCCGCTTCCGGATGTCCTTCTCGAAGCCGAAGGCTCCCGGCTCGTAGAAGCGCTTTCCCCTCAGCCGCTCGGGCATCGTCTCCATGGCCGTCGTGCCGGCTTCGAAATCGTGGGCATAGGCGTAGCCCCGGCCGTACCCGAATCCCTTCATGAGCGAGGTCGCGGCGTTCCGGAGTTGGAGGGGCACCGGCTCGTGGGGACGCGCCTCGACATCCTTCATGGCCTCTCCGAAAGCCGCGTAAACGCGGTTGCTCTTCGGCGCCGCGGCCAAGTAGACCGCGGCTTCGGCCAGGGCCAGCTCGCCTTCGGGCGAGCCGAGGAAGTCGTAGGCCTCCTTGGCCCGAAGAGCGACGGCCAGGGCCTGCGGATCGGCCAACCCGACGTCCTCCAAGGCGAAGCGGACCAGACGGCGGGCGATGTAGAGAGGATCCTCGCCGGCATAGAGCATCCGGGCCAGCCAATAGAGGGAGGCGTCGACATCGCTGTTCCGCAGGCTCTTGTGGAGGGCGGAGATGAGGTTGAAATGCTCTTCGCCGGCCTTGTCATAAATCAGGATTCTCTTCTGGAGGGCTTCCTGAACCTCGGCCGCCGTGATCTCCCCCCCTTTGGCGAGTCCCGCGGCCAGCTCGAGGGCGTTGAGGGCCCGACGGGCGTCGCCGTTGGACTGCTCGACGAGAAGCTTCCGAGCCGGAGGCGCGAGGGACAGCTCCAGGGCGCCGAGGCCGCGCTCGGCGTCGGCCAGGGCGTCCTCGAGGATCCTCTCCAGGGCCTCGGCCGAAAGAGGGTTCAGGACGAGGACCTTGGTCCGGGACAGGAGCGGAGCGATGACTTCGAAGGACGGGTTTTCGGTCGTCGAACCGAAAAGGATGATGTCCCCCCGCTCGACATAAGGCAGGAAGGCCGCCTGTTGGGCCTTGTTGAAGCGGTGGATTTCGTCGACGAAAACGACCATCGGCTTTCCGGTCAGCCGCTTCTCGCGCTCCGCCCGGGCCATGACCTCCTTGACTTCCTTGATCCCCGACAGCACGGCGCTGAAAAAGGCCGAGGGAAGGTCGAAATGGCGGGCCAGCATCATGGCCAGGGTCGTTTTGCCCGAACCCGGCGGCCCCCAGAAAATCATCGAGACGAGGCGCCCCGAATCGATGAGCTGGTTCAGGATTTTCCCCTGGCCGAGGAGATGCGTCTGGCCGTAGAGACGGTCGAAACCGGCCGGCCGCATCCGCTCGGCCAGCGGGACATGGGCTGCCTCCGGACTGGCGGTCTTGGCCATCAGCGTGATTATAACAAACCCCCCGGGCCCTGGCGAGGCCGCGGCCGTATTGACCGCCGGGAGAGGCCGTGGTACTTTAGCCGGGCGAATAGAAAAATGCCGTCCCCATCTCCGGATAAACTGTTCTATGGCCTCGAAGAGGTCAGCCGAATGCTCAAGGTGACCCCCGGGACGATCGAGGGCTGGGAAAAGGAGCTCCCCTTTCTAAGGCCGGGGCTCCGCGGGGACGGGCAAAAAATCTTCCGGGCCCGGGACGTCGAAATCATGCGGCGGCTCAAGGCCCTTCTCGACGAAAAACGCGTCACCCTGGCCGGGGCCAAACGGCGGGTCGAGGACGAATTCGGCCTTCGCCCTTCGACGGCGATTCATCCGGAGAAACTCGCCCAGGCCATGCGGCAGGTCCGGGACGACCTTCAGGAGCTGTCCCAGGCCCTGGCCGGGAAGCCGAAAAAAGGCTAAACACGGGGCCCGGCTTTTGATATAATGCCTGCTCCGTCGGGACGTGGCGCAGCCTGGTAGCGCACATGCTTGGGGTGCATGGGGTCGGCGGTTCGAATCCGCCCGTCCC
>VGJF01000346.1 GCA_016867585.1 Candidatus Aminicenantota bacterium
CGGTCGCCTGGACCCTTCTTTTCGCCATCTTCTTCATCCTCCTTGTTTACTTCACCGCCCTCCGCTTCCCGCTCCAGGTCGAGCGCGGTGTCCTGAGGCTGAAGCAGGTCCTGGACGGGGCGAAGGCGGCCGGGCTCGGCGGGATGTTGCCGCTCGACGGGGAGAAGGCGCGGTTTTGGGCGTTCATGGGCGACAGCTTCTATCTGCGGTTCGGGTGGCTGGTCTATGCCGCGCCGGGCTGGGTGTACTGGGCGTGGCGGGCGGTGTTGGGGGCGGCGGCCGTCGGGTTGGCGGTCGGGGCGGCGGGCGGGATGTGGAGGAAGGCCGTCGCGTCTCTTTTGGTCCTCGGCGTCTCGGGGCTGGGGGAGGTCGTCGGGGGTAAGGACGGCAGGCGGCGGGCCCTGGCGGTTTTGGCCATGGTCCTCGTCGTCCTTCTGGGCTATGTCGTCTGGCACGACGTCGTCCCGGCCTTCCATCTCGTCCGCCAGGGCCCCTACCCCGGGATATGAAGAAAGGACGGCAACCAAGCGGAGGCTTGTCGTCCTCACAGGAGCCAGGCAAACGGGAGGGCCGATGAGTTGACAAGGCGCGGCCGCTTTCTTAGAGTACTGGTATACAGATTCGTAAACGCTCATCGATAAGGAGCGGAGGGACTCGACCCCGATAACCGACGCCGAACGCTTGAAGAGCCTCAGCGCGACGGGGCGCACGGTTTTCGCCCTGCGCAGCCTCCGCCTTCTCTGGCGGCTTCGCCCGGAAACGACGAAGATCGCGGCCAAGCGGATGGTCGACCGAGGCCTTCTCCACCGCGTCGCCCGGGGTTACGTTTCTCTTCAGCCCGATTTCGATCCCAAGGAGCTGGCCAATCTCATCATCTCGCCGTCTTATGTCTCCCTCGCCACGGCTCTCGCCCTTCATGGGGTCTCTTTCCAGTCGCGGGGGACGGTCGATTCCGTGGCGCTCTTGAACTACCGGCGCCGGGCCGCCGGCCTGGAATACCGGTACTTCGCGCCAAGGAACTTTACGCCATGGATGAAGTCCGGCTCTTTGACGGCACGGTCATGGTCGTCCCCGGCCTCCGTTATTTGGATTATCAAGGCCTGGCCGGGCCGCAGGGCAAAGTCGAGATGATCCCCGACATCAAGCGGCGCGGCCTGTCGCCTTCCCTCAAACTGACTTGGTTTTACGCTCCCGAGGCCTTGCTCTACGTCAGCGCCGCCCGGGGCCTCCGGATGCCCGCCGCCCCCGAGTATTACTGGCATTACGACGCCGACGACGCGGGCGTCGACACGAGCGGCCTGGCCTTCGAGCCAGAAGACGGACTGCTTCTCCAGGGCGGATGGAAGGCCCTTCTTCCCGCCGGATTCCATGTCGAAATCGCGCCGTATTACTATGCCATCCGCCGCTACATCCAGTTCGATCTCATCAACTTCGTCTCCTACAATATCGACAAGGCCGACCTTTACGGCGTCGAATTCGAGGTCAGCCGCTCGTTCGGCAAGGGGTGGTCGGCCTTCGCCAACTTCACCTTCCAGAGAAGCCGGACCGAAGGCGACCCGTTCATCGGCCTCTTCGTCAACGCCGCCGACCGGGGATTCGACGAGATTCCCGGCCTGCCCTCCCATAAGGCGAACTTCGGGCTCCAGTACCGGACGCGGAAGGGCCTCAGCGCGGCCCTGTTCCTCCAGGCCGTCTCGAGCCAGAAGCTCGTCTATAACAACAACATCCTCTACAACACCGACCTTCGGCTGCGGACGCAGGACGGCTTTCTCCGGGCCGACCTCGAGGGACGGATGCCGGTCACCGGCTTCCTGGAGGCGGCCGTCTTCGTCCGGAACGTCCTGGATGCGCGGTATCAGGAGCGCTTCGGCTTTCCGGCCGCCGGCCGCAACTTCGGCCTGTCCCTCAGGTCGAAATTCTGATGGATTCCGGCATCCTGGCCTTGACGGCGACAGCGGCCTCCATAGGGTTCATCCACACCCTCATCGGTCCCGACCACTATCTTCCATTCATCGCCATGTCCCAAGCGAGGGGCTGGACGGCGCGCAAAACCCTCATCGTCACTTTCCTCTGCGGCTTGGGGCACGTCCTGAGCTCCGTCCTCCTCGGGCTTCTCGGCATCGGCCTCGGCATCGCCGTTTCCAAGGTCGAAGGCGTGGAGTCGTTCCGCGGAAACATCGCCGGCTGGATGCTCCTGGCCTTCGGGCTGGCCTATTTCTTATGGGGGCTGCGCCGGGCGGTCCGGAACCGGCCGCACTCCCATCTCCATGAACACCCGACGGGGGAGCATGCCCATGTCCACACCCACGCCGGAGGCCATCTTCATGTCCACGACGCCGAGAAGAAAAAGGCGAATATCACGCCCTGGGTGCTGTTCACGATCTTTATCTTCGGGCCGTGCGAACCCCTCATCCCCATCTTGATGTACCCGGCGGCGAAGCACAGCCTTCCGGGGACGGTCCTCGTCGCCTCGGTCTTCGCCGCGGCGACGATCGGGACGATGCTCGCCGTCGTCGCTCTCGCCGGGGCGGGGATGAAGCTTCTCCCGCTCTGGCGCCTCGAGCGCTATTCCCATGCGGCCGCTGGGGCCGTCATTTTCCTCTGCGGCTTCGCCATTCAGGTTATCGGGCTGTAACCGGAACGGCCGGAACTCCGGAGAGTCGGCCGGCGGGTCGAAGATTTCCGGGGTATCCTCAGGTCGGATAAGCGGGCCGGCCTTCGCGCCCTCGCTGCCGCCGGAACGGTCTTCGCGAGAGATTAACGCGCCGCGAGTATCGAAAGAAATTTCGAAGCAGGGATGATTTTCGTTGTTCGGAATCCTTCAAGATGGAGGAGGTCGACATCGCCGGTGACGACATAATCCGCATGACCGCCAACCGCGGCTTCCAGGATTCGGTCGTCGTCGGGATCCCGGCAAACGCGGAGGCGT
>VGJF01000347.1 GCA_016867585.1 Candidatus Aminicenantota bacterium
CAACGTGAACCTGGAGGTGGCGTTGATCACGGACGTGGCCATGGAGAAAGGGCTGCGGTTCGCGATCCGGGAAGGCGGCCGGACGGTCGGCGCCGGCACGGTCACCGACATCCTGGAGTGAAGGAGAGAGGGGACGCGGCCGAAATTCTCCCGGATACCGTTCGTGTCCCCCCTCTTGAAGGATAGACGATGAGAGAAATGATTGCCTTGGCGTGCGGGGCGTGCAAACGGCGGAATTACACGACGACCCGGAACAAGAAAAAACAGACGGACCGCCTGGAAAACAGCAAGTACTGCCCGTTCTGCCGGAAGCACACGCCGCACAAGGAAGTCAAATAGAAGACGCCGCGAGGATCCTCGGGCAGGTGAGTAGCTCAACTGGCTAGAGCAGCGGTCTCCAAAACCGCAGGTTGCGGGTTCAAGTCCTGCCTCACCTGCCCGCCGATCCCGAGGCCGGGAGCGCCGCCGCGGCGCATCCCCGGCAAGGAGTGAGGGGCTGGCATGAGCGAAAAAGCGAGATGGTACAAAAGGTTCTGGACGTTTCTCAAGGACGTCCGGGCCGAGCTCCGGAAGGTGACCTGGCCGACCCGGGCCGAAGTCACGAGCACGACGATCGTCGTCATCCTGTCGATCATCTTCTTCGGGTTCTATCTGTTCTTCGTCGACATCGCCTTCACCTGGATCATCACGAAAGTCAAGGACCTCCTCGGCTAGGGGACCTCATGGCTAAGAATTGGTACGTCATCCACACGTACTCGGGCTTCGAGAAGTTCGTGGCCGAGTCCGTCCGCCAGCGGGCGGTCGAGATGGGCATCGAGGACCAGATCGGCCAGGTCATCATCCCGACCGAGGACGTCATCGAGATCAAATCGGGCAAGAAGGTCGTTTCGACGAAGCGGTCCTATCCCGGCTACATCCTTATCGAGATGGAGATGAGCGACGAGAATTGGCTCATCATCCGCGAGACGCCCAAGGTCACGGGGTTCGTCGGCTCGGGGAAGAAGCCCTCGCCCCTCAGCCGGGACGAGGTCGGCCAAATCGTCGAGCACATGGAGACGACCTCCGAGAAGCCCAAGCCCAAGCACTCCTTCGAGAAGGGCGAGGCCGTCCGGATCATCGACGGCCCCTTCTTCAACTTCAACGGGATCGTCGAAGACGTCAACCACGAACGGTCGACCCTCAAGGTCCTCGTCACGATTTTCGGCCGGTCGACCCCGGTCGAGCTCGAATTCCTCCAGGTCGAAAAGTTGTAGGAGGCCGCTCATGTCGAAAGAAATCATCGCCCGCGTCAAGCTCCAGATCGTGGCCAAGCAGGCGAGTCCGGCGCCGCCGGTCGGGCCGGCCCTGGGCCAGCACGGGGTCAACATCATGCAGTTCGTCCGCGAGTTCAACGACCGGACGAGCAAGCTCGAAGAGGGCATGGTCGTCCCGGTCATCATTTCGATCTTCAAGGACAAGACCTTCACCTTTCTGATGAAAACGCCGCCGGCTTCCTATCTTCTCAAGAAAGCCGCCGGCATCGCCAAGGGATCCGGGATGCCGAACAAGGACAAGGTCGGCCGGGTGACCGTCCAGCAGATCGAAGACATCGCCAGGACGAAGCTCCCCGACCTCAACGCCAACGACGTCGCGGCGGCCGTCAAGATCATCGAGGGAACGGCCAAAAACATGGGATTGGAGATCATCCGTGGCTAAGCATGGGAAGAATTATCGAAAAGCCCGGGACCTTCGGACGAAGCCCGAATTCGGCCTCGAGGAGGCCGTCGAGCTTCTCCAGGCCGGCCGGTACGCCAAGTTCGACGAGTCCGTGGAGATGGCCTTCCGTCTCGGGGTGAACCCCAAGCAGTCGGACCAAATGGTCCGGGGGACGGTCGTCCTCCCCCACGGGACGGGCAAGTCGAAGAAAATCTGCGTCCTGGCCCTGGGCGAGAAAGTCAAGGAGGCGGAGCAGGCCGGGGCCGATCATGCCGGAGGCGAAGACGTCATCGAAAAGATCGCCGGCGGCTGGATCGATTTCGACGTCGTCATCGCCACTCCGGACATCATGCGGTCGGTGGGCAAGCTCGGCCGGATTCTCGGGACGAAAGGCCTCATGCCGAATCCCAAATCGGGGACGGTGACCTTCGACGTCCGCAAGGCCGTCGAGGAGACCAAGGCCGGGAAGGTCGAATTCCGGGTCGACAAGACCTCGAACATCAACGTCGCCATCGGCAAGGCGTCTTTCCCCGGGCCGAAACTCGTCGAGAACGCCAAAACCCTCATCCAGGCCGTCCTCCACGCCCGCCCGGCCGCGGCCAAGGGGAAGTACGTCCGCAGCCTCCACCTGAGCACGACCATGGGGCCGTCGTTCCGGATCAGCGAGGACATCCTGGAGAAATAGGAGACCCGCCGTGAAGAAAGAGACTAAAGCCGCCCGGATCGACGAGATGAAAAGCCTTTTCGCCTCGAGCGGGACGTTCTACGCCTTCGACTACGACAAGATGACCGTGGCGCAGGCGACCGACCTCCGCCGGATCCTCCGCCGGCAGGGGGCCGCCCTCAAGGTCGTCAAGAACCGCCTCGCCCTGCGGGCCCTCCGCGAGGAGCTTCCGGACGACCTCCGGAAGACTTTCCGCCGGCCGACGGCCATCGCCTACACGTCCGGCGACGGCATCGCCCTGGCCCGGACCATCAGGGAGTTCCAGGCGGCGAACAAAGTCCTCGCCGCCAAGGGGGGGGTCATCGAGGGCTCGTTCTTCCCGGCGATCCGCTTCGACGAAATCACCAAGCTGGCCTCCCGGCCCGAACTCCTGGCCAAGGTCGGCTATCTCGCGGCCGCGCCGCTCCGCCGCTTCCTGGGGGCGTTCCGGGCGCCGCTGTCGCACCTGGGCA
>VGJF01000348.1 GCA_016867585.1 Candidatus Aminicenantota bacterium
GAGACGGTCCTTCACTTCGCCTTTTTTCCAAACCGCCCAGAGCGCGAAAGCGAAGAGAGGCCCTTGGAGGAAGAAATACTTCAGGGCGTGAAACCAAACGAGGGAGGAGATCAGGATCCCGAGGAAGACGGTGCGGCGGGCCGAAAAACGGGGCGAAAACCGGATGAGCCGGAAAACCGTCAGGGACAGGAGGGCGACGATGAGCTCGGGGTAGACGTGAAGGGAATAAAAATAGAGGGGAGCGGTGAAGCCGGCCAGGGCCCAAAGGCCGAGGGCGAGCTTCTCCCGGCCCCATTCCCGGCGGGCGTAGAGATAGATTTGAATCCCCAGGAGGGCGCCGAAGACGGCCATCCCGAAACGGACGAGGAAGACGAGGGCTCCCTTTCCGAACGCCAGGCCGAGAGCGTAGAAGGGGAGGAGGAGGACCGAGACGCCGGGGGAGTGGAAAGAGTATTGATGCCCGGGCTTTCTCCCCTCGACCTGGTGCGGCCGGATGGGCGCCTGGGGGGCGGTATAGGCCTCGAAGTCGCGCCGTTCGTAATTCGCCGAAAGCTCGAGGTCGCCGTCTTTGAGGAGGCTGTGGGTCATGAGGAGATAGTGCGGTTCGTCCCCCCCGAAAGAAACGCCGCCGGCGTTGATGAGGAGCGCGCCTCCGCTCGAAACGGCCAGGGAAAGCAGGAATAGGGCGGCCAGCCGGCGGCGAAGAGGCCAGGCGACGAACCGGTCGACGGTCTTGGCCGCCCAGCGGGATTTCCCCTCGCGCTCGGCTTGGACGACCCGGGCGGCCTTGAGATAGACGACGGCCGCGACAATCCCCGCGGCGAGCAAGCCCATCCGGGCCTGGAGGTCGTCCCGGTCGAGATAATGGGACAAGGCCAGGGGGGCGGCGAGAAAGAAGATCGCCGGGGCGTAGGTCGGGAGGTCGAGAGCCAGGGCTTCCTTGTATTTCAGAAAGCTGTTTTTCGTCCAGAGCTGGCTGACGAGGGCCCAAAGCCCCATGAGAAGGAGCAGGAGGACGGCCGCCGAAACGATGAGGGACCCTGGGGAAGGGAGAAAGACATGGAGACGGAAGGAAAAGGACGGGGCGCGCCTGACCAGGTGGAGAAAAACGGCCAGGGAGAAGGCCAAGACGCCGAAAAAGAGGACGCGTCCGAACCGGCCAAAAGCCTTCATCTCCCTGAACTTTATGCCCGATTCCCGGCCCTGTCAAGGCGGCCGGAGCCCGGCCTTTTTTCCGCGAGGCGAGTTGTCGTACAATGGCGGCTCCCGCGTTGATCGGAGAGAGAGCATGCCCAAGATTCGAAGGCCTTTGGCCGTCCTTCCGGGAATTTTTCTGGCCCTGCTCCCGGCCCTTTTCTCCTGCCGGGCGCAGAGCCCCGGCCCGCCGCCGGAGAGGACCGGGCCTTCTTCCGAGGCCGGACCGGGCCGGACCGTCATCCGCGACGCCGTCCACGACGAGATCGCCAAATTCTTGGCCGGGCTTCCCTCCGACTCGGAATCCTATCGGCCTCTCCGGGAGACGGCGGCCTGGTCGGATTACGCCCGAGAGATCGAGACGAATTGGGCCGAGACGGAGGAAACCCGTCTGAGGCCGATGGCCGTTTGGGCCGAGACCGAGCTCGCCGCCCCGGACGGTTCGGCCGAAGTCGTTTTCTATCCTTTCGGCGGGCCGGATTTCGTCACCGTCTATCGTCTTTTTCCCAAGGCCGAGACGTACATCCTCCTCGGCTTGGAAAGGGTCGGAAGCCTGCCGGTCCTTCTGCCGATGAGTCCGCTCCGGGTCGAGGCCTATTTGTCCTTGATGAAGGCCGCCCTGGCCGATTTCTTCAAGCGAAGCTATTTCATCACCGACCATATGGACGACAGTCTCCCCCATCTCGACGGCGTCCTGCCGGTCATCGCCTTCTTCCTGGCCAGGTCGGGAGGGTCGGTCGTCTCGGTCCGCCGGGTCGACTTCGACCCCGACGGCGGGCTTCTCGAAACGGCCTTTCGCTCCCCGGACGAAAACGCCGGCCGGCCGAGGGGAGTCCGGATCGATTTCTCCGTCGAAGGAGCGGACGGGATCCAAACCCTTTATTATTTTTCCAAGGATCTCGAGAACAAGGTCTTCACTCCGGATACCCCCCTTCACCGCCATCTCGACGGCCTGTCCGAGGCGACGACCTTCATCAAATCGGCCTCCTATCTCCTGCACTACGAAAACTTCAGCCGGATCCGGGATCTCATCCTGGCCAAGAGCCGCCGCATCCTCCAGGACGACTCCGGCATTCCCTTCCGGCATTTTCGGGACGGATGGCGGGTCCGGCTCTTCGGCGTCTACGAGAAGCCGATCAAGGATTTCCTCATCGGCGAGCAGGCCGACCTGGCCGCGGCCTTCCGGGTGCCGGAGGCGGCCGAGCCTCTCCCCTTCAACCTGGGCTATCATTGGTGGGCCCGCAAGGACAACCTCCTCCTCATCCGCCGGGAATAACCCGCCGCCGAACGCCGTCTTCTATCAATACAAAACCATCGAAAAATAACGTCGAAGTATTCGATTTGCAAAGGCCTTCCGCCTGGGCTAAGATGGGGCCCGGATCGACGCACGACCTCACGGTTGTCAAGGAGGGAGAGGAATGAACACCATCGAAAAAGCCCTGATGCACGCTCTCTTCGTCCACCTTCATCACAACATCGACAAGGCCGTCGATTTCAAGGCCATCGAGGCCCTGAACAAGAAAGTCGGCAAGCTTTTCCCCAAGGCCTTGATCGTCGGCCCGGGCGACGACGCCGCGGCCTTCAAGTTTCCCGGCGTCAAGGGAACCTTCGTCGGCAAGATGGAGAGCCATTGCTCGCCCTGCGTCCCCAGGCCGTACGACGCGGCCGCGACCG
>VGJF01000349.1 GCA_016867585.1 Candidatus Aminicenantota bacterium
CCGCCCGGAAAACGAGTTCTCGTTTTCGGCTGGCCAATTCCGGCTCCGCATCGACGGACACGGAGCGGTGACGAGCCTCTACGATGTCGGGCGGGGACGGGAATACCTCGCCCCGAACCAACCCTCGCCGATGTTATCGGTCAAGGTCGACGGCCGCCTCGAGGCGCCGGCCGCCGCGGCGATGATCGAGGCCGGCCTTATCCGGCTTGACTATCCAAATTCGGGAGCGACGGTCGAGATCCGGGTCGTCCAAAAGCCGGCCCATATCACCTTCGAGGTCGTCAAGGCCGAGCCGGCCGGGGAAATCGACCTCTGTCTCTGGGGACCCTTCCCCACTTCGATATCCAAGACGGTCGGGGAGATCGTCGGCGTCGTCCGCGACGGAACCTATGCCATCGGAATCCAGGCGCTCAATCCGAAGACGATCGGAAGCTATCCGGACAACGAGGAAGGCTTCGACATGTCGCGCGGCCGGGCGGCCGAGCCGCGGCCGTGGGGAAGCGTCCTCCAGGCCTACAGCCTCGACCGGACCAAGCCGCGGACGGCGGACGTCTGGCTCGGCCAGTTCCCCAAGATGCCCATTCCGCCGATTCCCGGAGAGACCGTCGTCGGATCGAAAATCGCCCTCTTCGGCTGCCCCGAGCCCGATGTCCTCGGCCGCATCGGCGAAATCGAGGTCGCCGAGGGACTGCCCCATCCGCTCATCGACGGCGTCTGGGCCAAGGTCTCTCCCGAGCGGGGGCGTTCCTATCTCATCGTCGATTACACCGAAGAAACGATCGACGAGCTGTTGGCTTATACGAAGCGGGGCGGTTTCATGACCCTCTACCACATGGAGCCGTTCGAAAGCTGGGGTCATTTCGAGATCAGCCGCAAGGCCTTTCCCAACGGCGCGTCGGGCTTGCGGGCCTGCGTCGAAAAGGCGGGGGCGCTCGGAATCCGTCTCGGCGCCCACACCCTGACGACCTTCATCCAGACGAACGATCCCTATGTGACTCCTGTCCCCGACCCGCGCCTCGCCCGGACGGGAACAAGCCCGCTCGCGGCGGATACCGGGCCCTCGGCGACGGAAATTCCGGTCGAATCTCCCGAGTTCTTCCAGAACGAAAAGGCAAACTGGCTCCATACGGTCGTCATCGACCAGGAGCTCATCCGCTATCGGGCCGTCTCGTCGGCGAGGCCATGGGTTCTCCTCGACTGCCGGCGCGGGGCTTTCGGGACGCGGGCGGCGGCCCACTCCCGGGGAGCCGAGGTCGGAAAGCTCCTCGACCATCCCTACAAAGTCTTCTTTCCGAACTTCGAGCTCCAGCGGGAAATCGCCCGGACGCTGGCCAGGCGGTTCAACGAGACCGGCCTCGGCCAGCTGGACTTCGACGGACACGAAGGCTGCGCCTCGACCGGCCAGGGCGATTTCGCCTACGAGCTCTTCCCCAAGGACTTCACCGACAACCTCGACCACACGGTCATCAACGGGACGAGCAACTCCAAGCATTTCTACTGGCACATCAACTCCTATTGCAACTGGGGCGAGCCGTGGAACGAGGGATTCCGGGAGGCCATGCAGGAGTACCGCCTGAACAACCAGGCCTTGTTCGAGCGCAACTACATCCCCAACATGCTCGGCTGGTACTTGATGCGGGAAACGACGAGCCTCTCCGATGTCGAATGGATGCTCGCCCGGGCGGCGGGCTACGGAGCGGGCTTCGCCTTCACCTCCAACTTGGAGGCTCTGCGGAAAAATCCCGAGACGGGGGAGATTCTCGATGCCATCCGGGAATGGGAGACGGCCCGGCGGAGCGGATCGTTCAGCGTTGAGCAGCGCGAACGGATGAAGAATCCGAAGGCCGAGTTCCACCTCGAGAAGAAAGAGGACGGCGGGTGGGACTTGTTCCCCTTCCACGAATCGCCGGCTTTCACCCACGAGAAGACGGAGCGCCGGCCCGGACAACCGTCGGCTTCGGTTTGGGAGATCGCGAATCCCGACGAGGGGCAGGTTCTCCAGTTCAGGCTGAAGGTCGTCGGCGAGGAGGGAGGGGGGACGGTCTCCCGGCCGCGATTCGAAATCGACGGCCACGCCGGATTCGTCTTCGAGGTCGAACTGAAACCTGGCCAGGTCCTTCTCTGCGAGGGGACAAGCGAGGCGCGGATCTTCGACGACAAGGGGAGGCAAATCAAGACCGTGGCGGCGTCGGCTGCCCTGCCGACGTTCAGCCCCGGCAATCATCGGATCGCCTTCGACGCCGATTTCCGAGGAATTCCCTCTCCCAAGGTCGTCGTGACCTTCCGAACGCGCGGCGCGCCGGAGAAAGTGGGACGGCGATGAATCCCTGGCTCGGCGTTTTTCTCCACGCCCTGGGCGGTTTCGCCGCCGGGAGCTTCTACATCCCCTTCAAGAAAGTCCGCGGCTGGGCGTGGGAAAGCTACTGGCTCGTCAGCGGCGTTTTCGCCTGGCTCGCCGTCCCTTGGATCGTCGCCCTCCTGACCGTCCCCGGCGTCGGAGAAGCCCTCCGCACCGCGCCCCGATCGAGCCTGTTCTGGTGCTACGTCTTCGGCCTGATGTGGGGCGTGGGCGGCCTGACCTTCGGCCTGACGATGCGCTACCTCGGGATGTCGCTCGGATACGCCTTGGCCTTGGGCAACACGGCCGCTTTCGGAACGATCATCCCGCCCCTCTATTTCGGCCAATTCGGCCTCCTTCTCAAGACGACATCGGGCCTGATGACGCTGGGAGGAGTCCTCGTCAGCCTCGCCGGGATCGCCGTCACCGGAGCGGCGGGGATGGCCAAGGAAATGCGCCTGACCGAGGCCGAGAAGAGGGCTTCGATCAAGGAATTCGCCTTCCGCAAGGGCTTTCTCAT
>VGJF01000350.1 GCA_016867585.1 Candidatus Aminicenantota bacterium
AGCTTGGATCTGATCTTTCCCGCCGCGTGGAGAGGCGAAAACAATCAGCCAGACGTACGGCGACGTCCGAACGAAAGTCTTTCACCAAGCTCGGGACAATGGAAGATGGGTTCAGCGGACGCTTACGATGTTCCAGCGGAACTTCGCCTCTTCGGGATAGCCGTCCGTGACCCGGCAGAACTCGACGACGCGGTCGAGGTACTCGACGTGGTTCTTGGCCACCCGGGTCTGGAGGTCCGTGTAGCCGATGTCCGTGTGCGAATGAGGAAGGAGATAGAGCGTCCACTTCCGCTGGGGGGCGAGGGTGATCGTCCGCTCGGCCGACGCCCCGCCGGCCTTGAGGCGGAAAGCCGTCTTGACGGGCTTGGCCCTGTCCGGAAGGTTGACGAAAACGACCGACCTGCCGGCCTTGGGGATCGCGGGAAAGAGAACCTTGGCGACATGCCCGGCTCCTTGACGGACCTCGAGAACGCCGGCCGGGAGGGCGGCCGCGGCCTCGATTTCGACGTCGACTCTCTGGAAAAGGGTTTTCGCCTCCTCGATGAAGAGAGCCGTCGGCTTGACCTCGATCTTGACCGCCGGTGGCGGCGGCGGGGCGGCCGCGGTGTTCGGTTTCGGGGCCTGGCCTGCGGCCGGAATCAGGAAGAGAATGACCGGGACAACCGCGGTCCGGAGCTTGCTACGAGCCATGGCCCTCTCCTTGAAATGAAGGGACCCCCCTATTCTATGGAAATGGCCTCTTCTCGGAAACCGTCTTCTTTCGGCCGCCGAGGCGATCGCCCTAGGATCCGAGCCAGTTTTCGACGACGAGTCCCGGAATCCCGCGGAAGTGTTTGACGTTCCCCGTGACCAGGGTCAGTCGATGCTGCAAAGCGATGGCCGCGATCTGCAGATCCAAGTCGTCGCGAGTTTGGCCTTTCCGCTCCAGGTGCGCCCGGATTTCGCCGTAGCACTTCGCGCTGGATTCGTCGAAATCAAAAACGACGAAAAGGGGAAAGACCTTCTCCTCGAGCCTCGCGACGATCTCTTTTCGGTCGGGCCATTTCTGGAGGCCGTAGTAGATTTCGGCCAACGTGATCGAGGAGGTGAAGCAATCCTCCTGATGCGTCCGGGCAAGCTTCGCCAGCAGGGATTGGGCCGGTCTTTTCCTGGTGAGGTTGCTGAGGACGTCCGTATCGAAAAGGAACATTACAGCCTCACCGGGCGCCCGCGGCTCTTCCTCCGGTGTTCATAGATCTCTTTGACCATCGCCTCGACCTCTTCGTCATGATCGGCTAAAATCCCGGCGACGCTCGCAAGCCCTCCCTTGCCTCTCTCCCGCATTTTCAGGAAGGTCTCCCAGGGAAGGAGGACGGCCACGCGTTTCCCGCGATTGGTGACGGCGATCATCGTTTTCCCATAGATAAGACGGTTGATGACCTCGGAAAATCTCGCTTTCGCCTGGGTGACGGAAATATTTTCCACGGCGCGCCTCCCCGTCTAATATGGTCATTTTGACCAGAATTGTCAAACGGGGAGGCGAAAAGCTGCGGATTAGGCCGTCTTCTTGCCCCGGAGGAAGGCGATCATCTTCGGGACGGCCAGGGGGACGACGTCGGGGAGCATATGGGGCATGAGGTTGTCCATGACCTTGGGCATGAGCTCGGGCATTTGCTCCCTCATGTAATCGGGCATGGGAATCATGGCCCCGACCCGCTCCAGCATCGTCGGCATGACCTTGGGCATCATCTTGGGCAGAAGCTTGGGGAAGAGGATGGGGAACATCGGCTTCATCATCCCGAACATCAGCCCGCCGACGGGGCCGAGCCGGCCGATGCCTTTCATCATCCCTCCCATGCCGAGGGGCATGGCCTGGAGCATCTCCGGCCACATCGTGTCCATGAGGCCGGCGAAGCCCTCCGGCGTCATGAGGGTGATCATGCCCTCGAAGACCTTCCATTGGCGGGCGACTTCGGGGTGGGGATCGGCGAAGGTCTTGCCCAGTCCCCGGCAGGCAAACGCCGCCAGGTCCTGGACTTCGACCGGGACGCCCTTTTTGTCCTTGGAGACGCGAAGCTGGAATTCGCAGCAGGGGCAGAGGGCCAGGACGGTTTCGGCCCCCACCTCGATCGCCTCCTCGAGCCGGGTCTTCCCGACCTCGTGGGCGACCAGGGGGTCCTTGATGAGGGTCAGGACGCTGCCGCAGCAGTGGGCCTCGTCATGGTGATGGGTCATTTCGACGAATTCGACGCCGGGGACGGCCTTGATGACGTCGCGCGGCGGCTCGTAGACGCCCGAGACCCGGCCGATGTGGCAGGAGTCGTGCCAGGCGACTTTCTTCTCGACGGGATGGGTGAACTTGAATTCGCCGGCCTTGATTTTCTCCGCGACGAGCTCGCTGTAGTGCTTGGCCTCGATCCCGTACTCGATGCCCAGTTTCTTGGCCCACTCGGGGTAGACATTGCGCCACATCATGTCGCAGGCCGGGCAGCTCGAGACGACCGTGTCCGCCCCGGCGGCCTTGACGGCGGCGATGTTCTTCTTCATGTTCTCGGCGAATATCTCCCATTTGCCGGCGACGAGCATCGGCGTCCCGCAGCAGTTCTCGACGTTGCCGAGGTAGGTGAAGTCGACCCCGGCGGCGTCGAGGAGGGTCACGGCCGCTTGGCCGATATCGTTCTCGACATAGGAGACCGTGCAGCCGCCGAAATAGACGTTCTTCGCCTTCCGGCTGGGGCCGTGCCTGTCCTTGAGCTCGGCCGGGAACCATTTCGTCCGGTCCTTCCGGTAGCCCGCCCAGATGTTGCCTTCGGCGTTGAGGGCCGCGGCCATCATCTCGAACGGCGGGAAGGTCATCCGCTTGTCCTCGTGGACGAG
>VGJF01000351.1 GCA_016867585.1 Candidatus Aminicenantota bacterium
CCGTCGACAAGCATCACGTCGCCCGTCACGGCGAGGAGGATCTCCTCATGGCCTTCTCCGGGCGAGACCCGGCGGCCCGTCTCCCCGGGGGCGAGTTCGCCGTAGATGAGATAGCAAGCGTGGGTCTTGAGGTCCCTCATTCCGAGGACGTATTCCCCCCCGAAATCGCGGGCCCGTTTGCGGAGCGGATGCGCTTTTCGCACAGGGTTTTCCTTTCCTCCGATTACAGCAGATAGGCCACGGCCACGGAAAGCCCGAGGGCCAGGGCGGCGGCGAAGACGAGGGCGATGGCCAAGCCGGCGTAATAGGTCCAATCCGTCCGGGCCTCGGCCAGGGGCTCCAGCCGCCGAAGGATCCGGCCGAGGCGCTCCAGCCCTTCGGCCAGCCCGGCCCGGCCCCGGGGAAGAAGGGGCGAAGGGAACGTCTCCCTGAAAAACCTGAAGAACGTCCGCTGCTCGCGGCCGCCCATAAACCTCACCCGGCCCAGCCCCTCGCGGACCCGGTGGAGGGCTTCGACGACCTTGCTCCGGTCCTCTTCATCCCAATCCTGGCCGAGGCTCCGGACGAGGAACACGTTGTTGTCGACCAAGGCCTCGCAGTCCGCGCCCCACCGGTGGAACGCCGAACGGGCGGAGAGGAGGACGATCGAGGTCGTGGCCAGGACGGTCAGGATGAAGGTGTAGGGAATGATCCAGATCGCGTCGGCCAGGATGTTCCACGTCCCGTGAAGGACGACGGCGACGGCGAAGGCGGCCGCGACCCGAGCCCAGCGGACCCTGTCGCCCCGGCCGATGAGGAAGACGGCCGTCAAGTCGATGAGGAGATGGACCGGGGTCAGGCGGGCGGCGACGGCCGTGGCCAGCTGGGTGTTGTACAGGCTGGCGTCCGCGGTCAGCGTCCGCCAGAGCGTCCCCGGGGCCGTGATCCGGAGATAGTAATTCACGTTCTCGAAGAAGGCGAACCCGAGGGCGATCGTCCCCATGTAGACGACGAGGTCGAACGATTCGTCGCAGATCCGGAGGCGGGCGATGACCCAGGCCAGAATCCCGAATTTCAGGAGCTCTTCGAAGAAACCCGCCTCGACGTAGGCGCTGACGGCGGGAGAAAGGACGACGCTCTCCATCGTCAGGCTCTTCGTGAACGTCAGGAGGAACGTGGCCGTGATGGAGAGGAAAAACACCTTGGCCAGCTCGACGGCCGATTCGCGCTCGTGGCGGTCGAGGGTGAAAATCAGGGCGATCAGGCCGACGTTGAGGACGGCGTTGATGATGACCGCGTCTTCGAGCATCCGCGGAGCCACTGTAGCCCATCCCCCGCCCGCGGTCAATTCCGGCCGGGACATTGACAGCCGGCCGGGCGGCCGCTATATTGCGAACCGAGGAGGGACGCTCATGAAAATCCAGACCATCGCCCTTGTCATGGCCGTCGGGTGGTGCCTCGCGGCCGGCGGGGCCGGGCAAGCGACGTCCGGAGCCGCCGGGCAGGAAAAGGAGGACCCGAGAATCGAGGCCCTGCTCAAGAAGCCCGCCCCACTCTCCCTCGCCGACCAGGAAGCCTTGGGCAAGGCCGTCTTCGCCAAGCTATCCGGTGCGAGCGACGAGGCCAAGCCCGAATTCTACGAGCGCTATTACAAAATCGTCATGGACCGCTGCCCGGACACGAACCGGGCCCATGAGTCCTACTGGCGCCTGACGAACCTCTACACCCAGGCCTACGACGAGCCGAGACACGCCGAGGTCGTCAAGATTCTGGAGCAGTTCCTGGCCCGCTACAAGACCTCGACGATCGTCTCGATGAAAAAGTATCCCGAGGAGCCGCTCGTGTTCTCCCCCCTCAAGTCTCTCCATCAGGCCTACGAGGACCTCGGCCAGCACGCCAAGGTCGCGGCCTACTACGACAAGGCCGCCCCCTCCGGGGAGGCGGCCTTCGCCATCTACGATTATTTCGACTACGCGAGCGCCCTCGACAAGACGGGGCGGGCCAAGGACGCCGTCGTCTGGTACGAGAAGTTCCTGAAGAAGACTCAGGGAAACGAGGACGTCGATTTCATGCGGGAGATCGCCGCCGACCGGGTCAAAGAGTTGAAGAAGAAATAGGCCTCAGATTCCGAACTTGACTCCGGCCCGGCAGCTGAAGCCGTTGAAATTGAAATCGACCGGCCTCGGCCGCGGATTGACCCAAGGCATGGCCATCCGGCGGACACCGTCCAGGAGCGGCCCGAAGTCCCCTCCCCGGGCGCCCAAAAGCGGGCGCAGGCCGGCGAGGAGCGAATCGAAGAACGGCATCATGGGTTGAGGCTGCGGGGTTCGCAGCCCTTTGAATTCGGCGAACCGGTAGCTCCCCTCGGCTAGCAGGTTGACCCGGGACGTCAGCCGGTATTCGAAACCCAGCCCGGCCTGGCCGCCCCAGGCGTTTTTCGTCTGGCGGCCGGCGGCCCCGTCGAAGCGGCCGAAGTAGTAGCTTCCTCCAGCGCTCATGAACACGCCGGCCTTGCGGCCGAGCGGAAGCGCATAATAGGCACTCAGGCTTAAGGGGATGACGCGGATGTCCTGAAGGACCTCCCCCCCGCCCCGGGCGGGGCCGGCCATCATCCCGGAGCCGGCTTGCATTCCTCGGCCGCCCATCATCCCCCGTCCCCGGCCGTCCCGGCCCATTTCGTCCCGGCCCCCGCGGCTGCGGTTCATGGTCCCGACTCCGAGGCCGAGGCGGAAAGCCCGGGAGACTCCGACTTGGGCCTCGAGCTTGAGGTCGAGCATGTCTCGTCCGCGTTCGAGCGTCCCCAGTCCCCCCTCCATCGTCAGGGAGAACCGGGGAAATTCGGCCCCATCGTCCCGAGCCGGCCCCCGGCCCCGC
>VGJF01000352.1 GCA_016867585.1 Candidatus Aminicenantota bacterium
GAACCCGGCTGGACGTTCCAAAATTCCTGGGAGCACGGCCCTCTCTATGTCGTCTCGAAGCTCTGGGAGAGTTTGGAGATCGGGAAAATCATCGCCGAGGCCGCCAGGCAGGAAGACTGTAAATGTCAAGTACTTTTCCCACCCCTGCGGTAAGGATTTTTCCCAGGGGCACGGTAAGGAGATTTCCCAGTCGCGCGGTAAACAGATTTCCCACCCCTCATCGGAATGACTCAGACCTCCTTTCTTGATTTTTTGAGTCGATACGATTCCCCGTCCAGGGTAAAGACCTTGGCATGATGAAGCAGCCGGTCCAGAAGGGCCGTCGTCATCACCGTGTCGCCCATCATCTCCGCCCAGGATTCGAAGCTCTTGTTCGAGGTGACGACGACCGGAACCTTCTCGTACAGCTCGCTGATCAGGTTGAAAAAGAGATTCGCCTCCCGCTTCTCGATGGGCGTGTAGCCGATCTCGTCGATGATGACGAGGTCCGACTTCATGATCCTCCGGATCCGGTACTCGGAGGTCTTCTGGACCTCCGCGGTTTTCAGGAGCTTGATCAGGTTGGTGACCCGCTCGAAACAGACCTTGTATCCTTTTTCCACGGCCGCCCGCCCGAAGGCGATCGATAAGTGCGACTTCCCGATACCGGGTGGCCCGAAAAATAAAAGATTTTCCTTGGCGTCGATCCAGCGGCAATCGAGCAGGTTCACCGCCTCGGATTTTCCGATCCCCTTGACCCGGCTGAAATCAAAATTCTCCAGGCTTTTCAGGACCGGGAAGTGGGCCCCGGCCATGTTTCTCTCGACCCGGCGCTTGACCCGGAAGGCGATCTCCGCCGAAAGCAGGTCGTTGAGGAACGCCAGATACGAGACCTTTCGCGATTCCGCCTCGTCGATGAGCTCGTCGAGACCCCGCAGGACGCCGTGGAGGCTGAGCGTTTTGAGGAACCCGAGGGTCTGCTGATGGGCCTTCATGAGACCGCCCTTTCCCGGGCCGCGTCCTCGTAATCGGAAACCGAACGCTGGCTTACCTTCACGGGTGGATATTGGCCGAGACCTTCGGCCTCGACGATCGAGACCGGCTCAGGCCGCCGGCTTTCCCGCTCAAAATGAACATACGTGTCCCTGAGGTTCACGAAGCTCGGCGTGTCGTTTTCCAGACAGTACCCCAGGGCTCGCTCCAAGATCCCAAGGTCGATGTCCTTTTCGGCGAAGGACTTCTTGGCCTCCCAGCACTGATCCCGGGCATATCTCGGGAAGGTCTTGAAGTTCCGTTCGACGAAACGCTTCCACGCCTCGAGCTCGAAGAGCCCGGCGACGGTCGCTTTAAGTTCCTCGACCGACGTCTCGCCTTCTTTCCGGCAGCTTCGGGTGGAGATGACTTGCCCGGGGATGGGAGACAGCCGATAGGCGATGATCTCCTTTCCGGTGAAGACGTCGAAGACAAAAACCTCTTCCGGGGTCGTGTAGATTTCGACCGTTTTGTTCTTGTAGAGGAGAGGGAGCTGATAGTTACAGGCCTGGACCGAGATCAAGGCCTTATCGGTGGCGATCCGATCCTCCCGCCCCAGGAGCGAGTCTTTCCGGAAAATCGAGTTCCGCAACGGCCGCAGCCGGGCCCTCTCCTCTTCCATGAGAACGGCCGGGATTTGCTTGGTCGCCTGACAGATCTTGCCGTTGGCCCGCCGCGGCAGCCACTTCAGGACTCCGGCCTTGGCCTCTTCAACCTTCTCGAAGTCCCGGCTCGCCAGGTAGTTGACCTTGACGAATTTTACGACGTTCTCGATTTTGCCCTTCGTTTCGGGGTCCGCCGCCCGGCAGACGTACAGTCGGAGCTCCTGTTCATCGATAAAGTGTTTAAAATCCTCCGTGTAGATGATGTCCCCGGCGTTCTCGCTGACGACCATCAACCGGTCCTGGTCGATCACCAGCTCCTCCGGCCGGCCCCCGAAATAGTCCAGACAGTCCAAAAGATGACGGATGACGTCCAGGGTCCGGAACGGCTGTCCTTGGAAAATCACGTATTTGTACCGGCTGGCCGAGAGCACCGCGGCGAAAATGTAGAGAACCAGGCCGCTCCGGCACCGATACCGGCCGAAGTCGAGCTGCATTTGCTTGCCGAAGGGAAGTTCGGGGACTTTCCCGTAGAGCCGGCCGCCGGCGTCGAGCCGCAGGCTCGCCGTTTCAGTGAGATAGGCGACGTAGTTGCGAAGCGTCTGTTCGTTCCCCGGCAGCGCGCCGTATCTCTCCTCCAGATAATCGTAAACGGACGAAACCGGAAGCGGCCGGAAAGCATTCGCCCCGTAAACCTCCAGGATCTCTCCCCGCAAGTCATCGAAGGCCTTGTCCCGGAACAGATGCTCCCGCCGGTAGACCCGGTAATCCGCATCCTCCATGGCGTAATACTTGGCCACGGTCCTCGGGTCGAGCTCCAAAGTTTTGACGATCGCGCCCTTGGAAAACCCCTGCTTCTTGAATGTCTGGACCTGTTTGAACATCGCTTTTTTGATCATTCCGGCTCCTGTAAAGTTTCTTTCTACCTTACAGGACTCCGGGGTGGGATTTCCATTTACCGCAACACTGGGATTTCTGTTTACCGTGACCCTGGGATTTCTATTTACCATGTCCCTAGGATTTCAGCTTACCATTTCCAACTTCGGACGATGCCGGCGGTGGGGACGGTGGGAGACTGGCTGGTCCGGGCGGGGAAGAAGGGCGGGATGGGGCGGATGGGGAAGGCGGACGAGGCGATCGCGGGGGCGATCCTGAAGCGTCTGGCGGCGACGGACTACACGCTGGACATCGACGCCACGGTCATCGAGGCGGAGAAGAAGGAGGCGAAGTGG
>VGJF01000353.1 GCA_016867585.1 Candidatus Aminicenantota bacterium
CGCGGACCTGGGGCATGAAGAGCCGACGGTGTTGTTGACCAATCAACTCGACCGGCCGGCCCCCCGCCTGATCGAACGCTATGCCCAGCGGATGCTCATCGAAAACAACATCGCCGACGGGATCGACTTTTTTCACATGGACGCTCTTTCCTCGGCCGTGGCCATGAAGGTCAATCTGGACCTCCAATTGACCCTGATGGCCAGCAGTCTGTATCGTCTGCTCGGCGCCAAGGTGGGGCGCGGCTACGAGCGGGCCAAGTCCAGGCATATTTTCCGAGACTTGGTCGACGCCACGGCGACGGTCATGATCGACGCCCAGGACATCACCGTCCGGTATCAAAAAAGAGCCCATAACCCGCTGCTCATCGCCGCCGGTTTCGATCAAATCGATACGGCCGTGCCCTGGCTGGACCATAAAAAATTGCGTCTGGTCTTTGGCTAAGGCGAGCGTGGTGTTAAGTCAAAGAACTAACATGGGAATCCAGGCTAGTTCTTGGAGCAATCTAGCGGCTTCCGAAAGCCCGACTTTCATTGAATCCTCCTTTTTAAGGCCTCGCTCCTCTTCCCGAACACCTCGGGATAGGCGGCGATTTGGTCCGCGACGGGCCGGTCGTAGCGGACGACGACCACCCGATAGCCCCGCGCCGCAAGCTCGCCCCTCACCGCCTCGTCCTTCCTTCTCTGGTCCGGTGCATCGTGCGGCTTGCCGTCACAAAAGACGCAGACATTCGGCGCGTAGAAGAAATCCGGAATGCAGCGCGGCTCCGCCATCGACTTCTGGGCTTCGTCCGGCAGCCGATGGCATCCTTCGGCCAGCGCGGCGATGAATTTCCTCTCCAAATCGGACCTCGGGTCCGTCAGCGACTTCAGCCAGGCGAGATGCCCCGTCCAATCTCTTCCGCCGTAGCGGGGCAGCGTCACCGCGCCCGCCAGTCCCATCAAGGCCGACCGGATTTCATGGCGGTCGATCATCAGGGCTTCCTGTTGATTGCTGAAGCTCAGAAGGCAATCGTAGCAAGCCGCGCGGCAATCCGGCTGAAGATCCCTGCCCTCTTTGTCGAAATGACAAATCGCCGCCGCTTCGGCCGCCGCGCGGGCGAAAGCATCGGCTTCCTCGACAAGCCTCCGCAAGACCCCCGCCCCCCCTTCCGACGCCTCATAAATCAAAATCGCCCGCCGCTCTTCCCTCCCGATCCGCTCCGCCGCCAATTCCGACTCCTCGAGCTCGAACAGCCTTTCACAGCCCCGCTGGACGGCATATTGGAGCGTCGCCTCGAGCCCCTTATTCGCCCTCATCGCGGGATCGGCCAGGCGGACGAGAAGGACGTTTTGAATATCCTGAACGCTCAAACGAACGGTTTCGAGCCGCCGCCTGGCTCCCCGCATCGCCTCTTCCTCGGGCTCGCCGCCCAGCATCTCGCCGCTTTCGAAATCGACCAGGAAACCCGGCTGAGACGCCAACCGCCACCGATGGTTGATCCGCAGAATCGTCGACGCCGGGGCGTAAACCAATTGGAGGACCGGCGTCCCACCCACGACGACATCGGCCTCTTGCGTTCTCATCTTCCCGTCCGCCCCAACGGCAAACCGATAGGCCGTCGTCATTTCGTATCCGTGTCTTCGCCGCTCTTCCTCGTCGCTCGTGATCCGCTCCCGAGGCCGGCAGCGGACGTTCGGCATCTCGAGCAACGAGACCAAGAGACTGTTCTCCCCGTCGAAGCGAGTCCCACACGCCGGGCAGATGTCGTCCTCGGGGTCCGTGAACGCGCCGCACACATGGCACAAACGTTTCCGGCTCCGCCGTTCGTCCAGCCCGCCGGGCGGCGATTGAAAACTCTCGATCTCCCATTTCCGGCCTTCGTGATAGATGATGTTGCCCGGCCCGAACTCCCGGATGGCGAGGAAACGAGGCCGGGCGATGAACTCGCCCCCTCCTCTCGGCACCCAAGCCCGCACGGGCAGGGCGGGGAAATTGTAGCCGGGCAGAAAGCCTTCGCTCGCCAGATGCCGGTAAGGGTAGAAATCGCTTTCCTCGCGGCTCGTCTCGACTTGCCTCAAGAGATTGAGCAGGCGCAGCGCCTCCTGCTGGCGCCGAATCGCCTCATCCTGTTCGTCTCTTCTCCTGGCGCGCCGCAATTGGTTCTGGGCTTCGACGAATTGCTTTTCGGCGATCTTGTAAAGCTCGCGCCAGCGATCGAAAGCCCGATCGAATTCTTCCGGCGCATCCTCCACCGCCTTTTCAATCCATCCGTCGTCGAACCACGCCGTCGCTTTCAAAACCGCCCAATCCGCTGCCAGCAAGCGGCGCGCCCGCTCGCAGACCGCGCTTTTCGCCTCCGGGCCTAGCCTGATCGCCGCCGCCGCGTCTTCCTTCAGCCTCATCGCCTTGTCCTCCGTGTCTATCACGTCGTCGATCGAATTCCCAAGCGGCAGTCGCACCTCGCCGAGCCAGACGGCGTGAAGATGGGCTTTGATCAAGGCCTCATTCGACAAATCGAGGCGGGGCGGACGAACGCTCCCGGCGACCATCTCCTCCCGCCGATGGAAAAAATACTGGTCGTGGCTGTTGACCGCTCCGCAATAAGTGAAAACCGCCCCCGGCTGTCCCTGCCTTCCCGCCCGGCCGCTCCGCTGGGCATAGTTGGCCGGCGTCGGCGGCACGTTCCGGAGATGAATGAAGTCGAGGTCGTCAATGTTGATTCCCAGTTCCATCGTCGGCGAACAGACGAGAAACGGCAGGCGCCTTCCGAGATCTTTCTCCTTCGTTTTGTCGGACGGATTCCAGCGGAAGCGCCTTTCTCTCCGCTCTCTCTCGCCCGGTTCGACGACCTGGGCGGTAT
>VGJF01000354.1 GCA_016867585.1 Candidatus Aminicenantota bacterium
CCCTCGGAGACGAGATCGAGGTCGTCGAGGGGCCGCTCAAGGGCCTCCGGGGCGTGTTCAAGAAGAACCTCTCCGACCAGGACCGGGTCCTCATCCTTCTCAATTACGTCAATTACCAGGGCCAGCTTCTCATCGAGAAGCGCAAGCTCAAAAAAGTCCTCCCCTGAACGGGCGGCCTAATCGCGGTCTTTCGCCAAGGCCGCCAGGAACGGCTCTCTCAGGCTCGACGAGGAGAAGAAAACCACGCCCTGGGCGCCGACCCGGCGGCTGATGTTCACCTCGGCCATAATCCCCTCAGGCGTATTCTGGTTATGGGACGTCCCGATGCCGATCCCCGGGCAGACGATGGTCCGGCCTCGGCCGATTTCGGCGGCCTGGCGGGCGTATTTCTCGAAGAATCCGATCAGAACGACGGCGATGAGAGCGGCGAGGGGTCGGCCCATGGTCCCCCCTCCTTTTTCACTTCTTGAGGTTCAACCGGCCGTGGCCGTAAAGGTTGTCCCGTCCGGGGTCTCCCAAGTCGACGGCCCTTTGCTGGAGAATTCTGAGGACGGCCGCCGGCCCGAAGGGCGTCCATCCCCGCAGGAGGGCCACGGCGCCGGCGACGTGGGGAACGGAGGCCGATGTGCCGGCGAAATTGAGGAGGCCGTAAGTCGCGGTCGAGACGCGCGAGGGCGCGGTGAAGTCGGGCTTGATCAAGCCGCCGTGCGTCGGACCCCGGCTGCTGTAGGCATGGAGCGCGTCATTGGTCCAGTCCGTCGCTCCGACGGCGACGGCCCCCGGCGCATCGGCCGGAATCGAAATGCTGCGGGAAAGGACGGGATATTCGATCGCCGAGGTGTTGTTGTACGTGAAAAGCTCCAGGCGGACGCTTTTTGTCTGAAGGATGCTGCGGATGGCCACTCCCCAGACGGCCTCGCGGTCGGCATACCACCCGAAGATTTCCTCGGTCGGCCAGGCGCCGGCTCCGGTCCGGCGGTTGTCCGAGTGATCGATGTACTTCCAGGCCGTTCCGACCCGGAAATAGAGATAGAGGTCGAAGTCCTGGTCCGTCCCTCCGTAATCGTACCCGTCCCAGGAGCCGAAATCCTTCCAGTTGAGAAAAACGCCGACGGGCATATAGGCCGGCACGGCGAATTCCAAAATCTCGTCGTGGCCCGAGAAATTATGGAAGCCGTCGTTGTCCGGGTCGACGAAGTCGCCCTCCCAGTGATCGCCGGCCGAATTTCCGGCCGCCGAGACCCAGACGATGTTCGCCGCCGCGGCCGTTTCGACATCGGCGCAGATCGGCCCGGTCCCGTCGCCCGCCCCGGCGTTGAACCAGCCCAGGGAATAGGAGATGGCGTCGACGTCCTGCCGGGAGATCCAATCGACCGCCCGATGCTGTTCGACGTCGGTGTCGAAATTGACGAGAAGCAGGCCGGCCTTGGGGGCCATGTCGCGGACGATTTCGGCGCAGGCCGTCCCGTGCTCCTCGACTTCGAGGTCCCCGTCGGCCCGAAAGGACCTCGTCTTGACTTCGGACGGCAATTCGTTTCCGAGGAGGGATTTGTAGCCGGCGAACCCGAGATCTAGAACGCAGACCGTCGAACCGTCGGCCCGGTAGGGAGAGAGATTCCTCCAGATATCGGCCCCGGTTCTGGCCACGCCCTCGGACATGACGGCTTGCCGAAAGGGCCTTCTTGGCGGACGGACGTATCGGACGAGGGGGTTGGAGGCCAGGGATTCGAGGGATTCGACGGGAAGCACATGTTGGACGAGATGACGCCATCGGGTTTCGACCATTCCGCCTAAAGCGGCGATTTTTGCCATGAGGGCGGACGTCCGGGCGTTGAGGATCGCGGAACTCGCTCCCGGCTCGACAAAGGCCTCGGCGACGACCTGGACCGAATTTCCGCGACCGTCAGGCCTCCGGCCGAGGCCGTAGGCCCTGGCCCGCTCTTCGTCTTCCGCCCGGAGGCCGGCGGCCAGGCGGGCGAGCGAGGCCTCGAGTTTGAAGGACCCCGCCCGGGGCTCGGCCCCGCCCGTCCCGACAACGCCGGGGAGCGGGCGGGATGGCTCCGTAAGGCCGGTGTTCCCGGAAATCAGCCAGGCCCCGCCGCCGGCGAGCAAAACGGCGGCCGTCGCGAAATGGACATATCGCCTTCGAGAGTTCATGTCTCCTCTCTTTGATCAGCGGAAGGCCACCCGGAATCCGGCCACGACGGATAGGGCGTCGAAGTCGAGTTTGTCGATGGTTCCGCCCAGGCTTTGGCCGCCGACGAGGTCGGCCATGATCCAGGAGCCTTTCGTCCTGAGGATCGTGTATCTCGCTCCGAGGTCGAAATCGACGGCCGGGCCGAGGGGGACCGTCAGACCTGTCCCGATTTGGATGGCCAAGCCGTGGTCGACCCGCTCGGAGACTTCGAAGCCCGGCTTCCTCCAGCCTTCGGCGACCTCCCCGTCGAGGGCGAAGCCGTGGAAGGCATAGCCCAGTCCTCCCGAGACGTAGGCGGCCAGATCCCGGCCGAAGGGAAAGCGAGCCCTGAGGTCGAGGGTGACCGGGATTTCGGTCAAGCGGCCGCGGCTGAGGCCGTCGCTGGTGGAACGAACGGAAAGCACCCAACGGCCGGCGGTGAGGTCGAGGGACAGGGTCGGCGTGAGGTCGATGCCCAAGCCCGCCCCGAAGACCGGCGCCTCTCCAGAGGCCTTGCCAGGCGTCGCCGCATAACCGCCGAACAAGGCCAGATGGATGCCGGCCGAAGCGGAAAGGGCCAGGCTGAGGAACATGGCCGCGGCGATGGGGAGATGTTTGTTCATGAGTTCTCCA
>VGJF01000355.1 GCA_016867585.1 Candidatus Aminicenantota bacterium
AACGGGACGATGTCCTTGAATTCGACCTTGTAGGTCCGGTCGCCGTTGAAGTAGACCTTGCGGACATTGGACCCCGGGTGGATGTGGACGACTTCGCCGAGACGGTACTTTTCCTCCCGGAGGAACCTCAAGATGAGCCGCCGGGCCTCGTCCACGCACCGCCAGTCGGGGACGAGCTTCAAGGGGATCTGCTCCTCCCGGGCGTACTCGTGGATGTCCCGGATCCTCTGCCCTTCGTCCTCCCGCCCGACGACCGCGTTGATGGCCAGGGGGACGCGGCTTTTCAGGGCGGCGATGTTGGCCCGGATGATGTCGATCGTCCGCCCGACGTCCGAGCCCCTCGGGACGAGCTTTCTCACATAGACCGGGGAAAGGCTGTGAAAGCTGATGTTCAACCAGCCGAGCCGGGCCAGGCTGTCCCCGACCCGGTCGAGGTCGAACACGCCGTTCGAGGTCATGTCGGCCTCGTAGCCGAGGTCCCGGATCAATCCGATCATTTCGGGCAGGTTCTCATAAAGCGTCGGCTCCCCCCCCGTCAGCCAGACGATCCGGTAGTGGTTCTTGAGCCTCCGGAGCGTCCGGCCGAGGAGCGGGTCGTCGGGGGAGGCGGGCGCGGTCTTCCGGGCCCCCTCGTAATGGCAGAAGGGGCAGCGGAGGTTGCATTGATCGGTCAGCTTCAGGCGCAGGCGGTCGTTTCGAAACCGGACGTTCTTGACCTTCGGCTTCGTCATGGCTGTTCCTCGGGCAGCTCCCCCGGGCTCTTTATCCTCTCCTCAAGATCAGACCGGCTCCCGGCCGAGGATGCCGGCGGCGCAGCCGAGGCCGCCGGCGGCCTTGGCCAGCTCCGAGACGGACACTTCGGCCGCGACCGCGATTCCCGCCGCCTCCAATCTCCGCCGGGTCGCCGGGCAGCCCGCGGCCATGACCACGCGGCGGGGCGAGACCGCGACGAAATTCATGGCCGTCCGCCGTCCGACCTCGTCGTCCTCCGGGAGCGGCACGGTCTCGAACCCCTCCTCCGCCAGACGGCGCCGGGCGGCTTGGGGCAGAAGGCGCGGGCGGACGGCCGCCAGATCGCCGTCGACGACTTGAAGGCACCCCAGGAGATGCTGGACGCCCGGGGGGAGCGAAACGGGAAGGCAGGCGGCGCCCAGGCGGCGGAGGATGTCCGAAAGCTGGCCGAATCCCGCGGCGTTCGTCCGGTTCCCCAGGCCGACGGCGACGAGTCCGGGCCTCAGCCAGAGCGCGTCCGCGCCTTCGAAAGTCCCGGACCCGGCGATCGTCCCAAGGATGGGGACGCCCCGTTCGGCGAGCGCCCGGGCCAGATGCCGCTCCTCGCCGGCCCGAACCGCGCTGGCCATGCGGGAGACGATCGCCCCCTGGGGGGTCATGAAGAACAGGTCGCGGACAAAGACCAAGTTCGGGCAATCTTCGGGCTTGAAGGCCGTTCGGCCGAGGCGCGGCCGGAGGGCCAAGACATCGACCCCGAGCCGCCGGAAGCAGGCCGCCGCCCGGCCGATCTCCCCCGCGACCCGGGCCCAGTCGACCCGCTCCAAGTGCTGGACGGCGTTGGGATCGGCCGGAGGCGGCGTTCGGGCCGGAGGCCGATACAGAACGACCTCCCGCAGGCGGCCGTACTCCGAGTTCAGCCCGCAGGAGGCCCAGACCCGGCCTTCCCGGATGTCGTCGGCCAGCGTTCCCCGGCGCGGCCTCCAGCCGCGCCCGCCGAACGCGGCCGGACGGATGTCCCGCTTCACGGCCATGCCTCCTCCTCGCCCGGCGGATATCCCAAGGCCCTGGAAAGGCTCTTCATTTCCGGCTCCGAGATGACCGGCCGGATGAGGCCGCTACGCTCTTTCCATCGTCCGGCCTGAGGCGGCCGAGTGGCCATCACGACGGGCATGTCGGCCGAGGCGGCCTCGATCCAGCCGTCCATCTCCAGGCCGGCGAAGGCGGCGATTGCCCGGAGCGTTTCCCGGCGCGGCCCCCCGCCGGCGAGAAGGCTCTCGAAGCGGACGCCCAAGGAACGGTCGGCCTGCCCGAGATCCTCGAGGATGGCCCGGTTGGCGGAGGCCCATTGGAATCCGCAGACGCGCTCGAGCGGCGCGTCGACGCATCTCCTCCAGCCCGGAGGGAGGTCGAACTTCCACCATTGTTCGGCCCAGGGTCCGAGTTCGGAATACCCGGGAATCCGGAGGACCGTGCCCGGGCCGACGCGGCGCGAAAAGAAGGCCCCGCTCCGCCAGCCGTCGTAGAGCCCGTTGATCGAAGCGGCTGGATTCCGGGTCAAATGGATGACCCGGATCTCGGCCCGGGGAAACAGCCGGCGGAGGACGGGCAGACGATAGGCGTCCGAGGTCGATTTTAAAAGGAGCGGCCGACGGCGGAACTCATCGGCCGTCGGCCGGCGGCGGGGTCGGACGACGATGAACGGCGGCTCCTCGAGGAAGCCGCTTCTTTCGAGAAGCGCCTGGCTCCCTTTCGGATCGGGCCACGTGGCCCCGGGAAGGTCATAGAAGGCCGAATCGACAGACGGACAATGCTCCTTGAGGCGGCCGAGTAGATGTCCGTAGAATTCCGCCGTGTCCCAAGCCCTCGACCCGGCCCGGAAGTCGGCCAGGGCCCTGGAGACGCTTTCCGTCCAGGCTCCGCCGGACCGGACGAGGTCGGGCCATTGGAGGGCCAAGCGCAGGGCGACGCGGGCGGCGTAGCCGTCCCCTCCCGGCCCGTCCTCCTCGCCGCCGATTCCCGTCTCGAGGACGATGTCCCGGAACAATCCGTCGAGCGATTCCTCGGACATCCGCCC
>VGJF01000356.1 GCA_016867585.1 Candidatus Aminicenantota bacterium
GCCCCCGCTATGAAAGGCGAGATGTTGGCCAACCTCCGCGAGCGGGTTCGCCTGAAAATCCGCTATCTCAACGGCAGCCGCCTCTACTACGCCTTCGTCGCGGGGGGCGACGCGGTCATCCGGGACCAGGCCTATCTCAACAAGATCAACGTCTTTCCCGTCCCCGACGCCGACACGGGGACGAACCTGGCCTCGACGTTCCGGGCGATCGTCGAAGGGGCCAAGGCCCATCGTTCGATCAAGGAGACGCTCCGCTCGATCGCCAATGCCGCCTTGGCCGGGGCCCAGGGCAACTCGGGGATCATCTTCGCCCAGTTTATCCACGGGATGAGCGCCGAGGTCGAAGCCGACCACTTCCTGACGACGAATTCCTTCGCCGAGTCCGTCCGGAAGGCCGTCCGGCACGCTTACGAAGCCCTCATCTCCCCGGTCGAGGGGACGATGCTGACCGTCATCCGGGACTGGGCCGAGGCCGTCTGGGAACGCCGGCATAAAACCCGCGATTTCGAAGTCCTGTTCTCGGAATCGCTCGATGTCGCCCAGAAGTCCCTCGAGGACACGCCCAAGAAGCTGCCGATCCTGGCCAAGGCCGGCGTCGTCGACGCCGGGGCGAAAGGCTTCGTCGACTTTCTCGAGGGCATCCTCCACTTCATCAGAAGGGGGAAAATCGGAGCCATGGCGGCCGCCGAAGAGGCCGATTCCTGGAGCTTCGACGAGGTCAAGACGCCGGCCCGGGACAAAGCCCTCCATCACCGCTACTGTTCCGAGGCCCTCCTCATCGGGCGGTCGCTCGACCTCGAGAGCGTCCGGTCCATCGTCCAGCGGTACGGCGATTCGGCCGCCGTGGCCGGTTCGCCCGAACGGATTCGGATTCACGTCCACACCAACGACCCGGCCGGGCTGTTTTTCGAGCTCCAGGAGAAAGGGACGATCGCCCAGATCAAGGCCGAGGACATGCGGCTCCAGCACGCGGCCGTCTATTCGCCCAAATCCAAGGTCGCCATCGTCACCGACTCGGCCTGCGACCTGCCGGCGGACATCCTCGACAAGCGCCAGATCCACGTCCTCCCCCTCCTCCTGAGCTTCGGGGACCAGAAGTTCCTGGACAAGGTCACGATCACCCCCGAGCGCTTTTACGAGCTTCTCCGGACGAGCCCGGTCCACCC
Source organism: Candidatus Aminicenantota bacterium (assembly GCA_016867585.1). Lineage (GTDB taxonomy): Bacteria > Acidobacteriota > Aminicenantia > Aminicenantales > UBA4085 > JAAZPG01. The sequence continues at coordinate 1,167 of VGJF01000356.1, forward strand.
CAAGACGGCCCAGCCCCCCCTTCGCTCCGTGGCCAACCTCCTGGCCTTTCTGGCCGGCCATTACGCGTCGGTGATCATGATTTCGATTTCCGAGAAGCTGACCGGAGTCTTCCAGATGGGCCTCAAGTCGGCCGAAAAACTGACGGGAAAAAAGGTCACGGTCATCAACTCCAAGACCCTCTCGGCGGGATTGGGCCTGATCGTCGCCCGGGCCTCGGAGATGGCCCTGGCCGGCGCCTCCCACGAAGAAATCGTCCGGGCTGCCTCGGCCTGGGCCGACCGAAGCCGGATGTTCGTCGACGTCCGGACGCTGAAGTACATGGTCCGCGGCGGCCGGGTCAGCCGGGCCAAGGGATTCCTGGGCGGGATCTTGAACGTCAAACCGATCATCACGTTGGACGGCGAGGGCAAGGCGGCCGAGGCGGGCAAGTCCTTCAGCCGCAAAGGGAACATGGCGAAAATCATCCGCCTCGTCGCCGCCGAAGCCGAAAAACATCCCCTCTGGAACTATGCCGTGGTCCACGCCCTCGACCCCGAACGGGCGGCCGTTTACGGCCAAAAACTGACGGCCCTTCTGGGCCGTCCGCCGGCCTACACGATGAGCGTCGCCCCCGTCATCGGAGTTCACAGCGGCCTCGGGGCCGTCGCCGTCGCCCTTCTGCCGGCATGACGGACGTCTGGGCCGCCGCCCTCGCCGTCGGCCTTTACATGACGGCCTTGTTCGTCATCGCCGTCGTCCGCAAGGACAATTCCGTGGCCGACATCGGATGGGGGCCGGGCTTTGTTGGGGTCGCCCTTCTGGCCTATTTCCGGAATCCGGGATGGACGCCCCGGCGTCTCCTCGTCTTAGGAATGGTCCTGGCCTGGGGCTTGCGCCTCGCCGTCCACATTTTCCTCAGAAACCGGAACAAGGGGGAAGACTTCCGCTACGCCGCCTGGCGGGCGAAGTGGGGCAAGTTTTTTCTGATCCGAAGCTACCTCCAGGTCTTTCTCCTCCAAGGGATCCTCCTTCTCCTCATCTGCGTCCCCGTCCTCTTCGTCCTCGGCGACCGGAGGGGCGGCCTGGGCGGCCTGGCCGTCGCCGGAGCGGCCGTCTGGCTCTTCGGTTTTTTTTTCGAGGCCGCGGCCGACCTCCAGCTCGCCCGGTTCAAGAGACGGCCCGAAAACAAAGGCCGAATCATCACGACCGGGCTTTGGCGGTATTCCCGTCACCCGAATTATTTCGGCGAGGCCGTTCTCTGGTGGGGGATTTTCTTCGTCGCCCTGTCCGTGCCCGGAGGCTGGATGGCCGTCATCGGACCGCTGACGATAACCTGTCTTCTGCGGTTCGTTTCGGGCGTGCCGATCCTCGAACGGAAATACCGGGGCCGGCCGGATTTCGAGGATTATGCCCGGCGGACGAATGCCTTCGTTCCCTGGTTTCCGAAGACCCTCTCCTGAATCCTTATTTGAGATCGGACGTGCAGGCGGGGCAGCGGACCGCTTTCAATGGAACGGCCGATAGGCAGAAGGGGCATTCCTTCATCGGGGGGGCGGCCGGAGCCGGGACGGGCTTGCGGAGCCTGTTCATCTGCTTGACG
>VGJF01000357.1 GCA_016867585.1 Candidatus Aminicenantota bacterium
GGGGCTGAAGATGCTCGTCCTGGCCGTCGAAATATTCGCCCGGCTCGTCGGTTATGCCCTCGAGACGCTGCGGACCATGATGGCCGCCGCGAGCCCCGTCCTTCCCGCCGTCGCCCTCGCCCTGACGATCGCCCTGCTCGTCGCCGCGGGTCTCTGGATGGACCAGCGCCGGCGCCATTCCCGCGAGGAGAGAATCCATGAGAAATAGAACGCCTTTCGCCTCCGTCCTTCCGGCCGCCCTCGTTGTGTTTGCCTTGGCGGCCCCCCTCTCCCTGGGCGCCGCCCAGAGCGACACCCGCTTCGCTTTCAAAGAGGAGATCTTCGTCGGTCCCTCGCAGGTCCAGGACAACGTCGTCTCCTTCGGGGGGACCGTGACCGTCGAGGGCAAAATCCGCAAGGCGGTTTTCGCCATCGGCGGGACGGTAACCATCAGCGGCGAAGTCGGCGAATCGGTCGTCGTCATCGGCGGGAGGGTCCGGATCCTTCCGACGGCCGTCGTCGGGGACGATCTCGTCGTCCTCGGCGGGACGCTGGTCAAGGAGACCGGGTGCAGCGTCGGGGGGGACACCGTCTATTTCAAGACCAAGGAGCTATCGGACAAGTTCTTCAAGGGCGGCCTCCTGGGATTCCTCTCGGCCTCGCTCCTCCCGGTCATCCTCATCGTCAAGTTCGTGATCCTTTTCATCTGGGCCCTCGTCGTCTTCGTCGTCGCCATGCTCTTCCCCCGCCAGGTCAAGCTGGCCTCCGACCAGGTCCGGTCGTCCTTCGGGTCGGTCTTCGCCACGGGCCTCCTGGCCCTCGTCGCCTTCACCGTCTTCATCGTCATCGCCGCCGTCCTCTCGATCGTCCTCATCGGGATCCCGATCCTCGTCGCCCTCGCCTTCGCCGGGATGATGATCAAGGCTTTCGGCCGGGTGGCGGTCCTCTTCTTCTTCGGGGAGAGCCTCGCCCGGGCTTTCAACCGGCGGAGCGTTTCCGCTCTCGGCGGGGCGATGCTCGGCCTTCTCGTCGTCGGCGTCCTGACCTTCGTCCCGATCATCGGCTGGCTGTTCACCGGGGTCATCGACATCGTCGGCTGGGGCGTCACGATCCGGACGAAATTCGGGACGACCGAGAGCGCGTTCCGCCGGACTCCGCGGACCGCGGCGCCGCCGGCCGGGCCGCCGCCTCCTCCGGCGCCCGTTCCGCCCCGGACCTAGGGACGTTCCAGCGCGGTAGACGGCCTCGGATTTGACGGGACTCCACGTTTGTGTGATTATTTGTGTGAATAGCTGATTTTGACGACCGACCGGGATTTCGAGGTCTACGCAAAATATCTGCCCGTCAAACTCGATAAATCTATAATCCCGCCAGGGCTTGCTTGATCCGGGCCGGGGTCATGGGCAAATGAAGGAGCCGGGCGCCTTCCGGATTGACGGCGATGCCGCAGTCCTGCGGGAGCTGCGCTCCCCCGCTCACAGAACTTCGTTCTCCCTGAGAACGATCCGGTCAGGCGGGCGGCCTAGACCTGCATGATGTCTTTTTCTTTGGCCGCGGCGATGTCCTCGATTTTCTTGGTGAACTCGTCGGTCGTCTTCTGGACCTGCTCCAGCCCCTTGAATTTCTCGTCCTCGGTGATCTCTTTTTCCTTCTCCAGCTCTTCGACGAATTCCTTGGCCTCGCGGCGGAAGTTCCGGAGGGCGGTCTTCTCGTCCTCGAGCATCCGCTTGACTTTTTTGACGATCTCCCGCCGGCGCTCCTCGTCGAGGGGTGGAATCGGGATTTTCAGGAGCTTGCCGTCGTTGATCGGGTTGAAGCCGAGGTCGGCGGCCCGGACGGCCTTGTCGATGGCCTCGAGAAGGGTCTGGTCGTAGGGCTGGACGGTGACCAACGACGGGTCGGGGATGCCGATCTTGGCCATCTGGTTGACCGGGGTCGCCACGCCGTAGTAATCGACCTTGATGTCCTCGAAGATGCTGAGGTTGGCCCGGCCGGTCCGGAGCCGGCTGAGATCCTTCCGGAAATGCTCGAGGGAGGTTTTCATCTTCTTCTCGAGGTCGTGGAGGACGTCTTTGACCATGGGGCCTTCTCCTCAATAAACTTGGGTCCCGATGTTCTCGCCCCTGACCGCCCGGACGATGTTGCCCCGCCGGCCGAGGCTGAAGACGACGATCGGCAGGTCGTTGTCCTTGCAGAGCGAGATCGCCGTCGCGTCCATGACCTTGAGGCCGCGCTTGAGGACATCGAGATAGCGGATCTTCGCGTAGCGCTTGGCCCCGGGGGCCTTCTTGGGATCGGCCGAGTAGATCCCGTCGACGTTCGTCGCCTTGAGGATGACCTGGGCCTTGATCTCGAGGGCCCGGAGGGCGGCGGCCGTGTCGGTCGTGAAATACGGGCTGCCGATCCCGGCGCTGAAGATGACGACCCGGCCCTTGTCGAGATGCCGGAGGGCCCGCCGGCGGATGAACGGTTCGGCCACCGACCGCATCTCGATGGCCGAGACGTGGCGGGTGTCGACCCCGATTTTTTCCAGGGCGTCCTGGAGGGCGATCCCGTTGATGACCGTCGCCAGGAGGCCCATCTGGTCGGCGGCGACCCGCTCGACCCCCTCGGCCGTCCCCCGGACGCCGCGGAAGATGTTCCCCCCCCCGATCATGATCGCGACCTGGACGCCCAGGCCGCGGACATCCTTGATTTCCCGGGCGATCGAGGCCGCCGTGGGGAAATCGACCCCGAAGTCG
>VGJF01000358.1 GCA_016867585.1 Candidatus Aminicenantota bacterium
CCGGCCGGTGTACGGATCGCTGATCGTCTTGAAGACAAGGGCGGCGAACGGGCCGTCAGGCCCCGCTTGGAGCACCTCCTCCTTGTCCCCGGACCTGACGGCGATGGCCTTCCGTTCGACCGGGGAAGGAAGGATATCGATGATCCGGCCGAGGAGCGTCTGGACCCCGATGTTCAGGAACCCGGAAGCGGCCAGAACAGGGTAAAGGGCATGCTCCCGGACGGCTTTCCTCAAACCGGCCATGATTTCCTCGTCCGAAAGCTCGCCCTTCTCCAGGTATTTTTCCATCAAGGCCTCGTCGCTCTCGGCGATCATCTCGACAAGCTCGCGGTGGCGCTTCTCGGCCTCCTCCTTCATCCCGGCGGGGACGTCCGCCTCGGACGACTTGCCGCTCTCGTCCTTCTCGAAAAGAACGGCCTTGAGCGAGACGAGGTCGATGACGCCCTGAAAGCCCCTCTCCTCCCCCACCGGGATCTGGATGGGGACGGCCTGGCGTCCGAAGAATTGCCGGACGGATTCCAGGGCCCGGTCGAAATGGGCGTTCTCCCGGTCCATCTTGTTGATGAGAATGAGACGCGGAAGGCCGAATTCCTCGACCATCTCCCAGACCTTTTCCGTCCCGACTTCCACTCCGGCCACGGCATCGACGACGACCACGGCCCCGTCGACGGCCCTCAGGGCCGCCCGGGTGTCCCAGAGGAAATTCGAGTAGCCAGGCGTGTCGAGGATGTTGATTTTGCGGCCCGCCGTTTCGATCGAGCAGGCGGCCGCGCCGATCGAGATTTTCCGCTCGATCTCCTCCGGCTCGTAATCCGTGACCGTGTTTCCCTTGTCGACCTTGGTCAAGCGCGAGGTCACTCCCGCGTCGAAAAGGCAGGCCGCCGTCAGGCTCGTCTTTCCGCACGAGCCGTGCCCGACGAAGGCGACGTTCCGAATCTCGCCGGATGCATAGTCTTTCATAGCCGATCCTCCCGATGTGTTCCGTCGCGCGGGTCCTACAGGCCGACGCCCAGGGCGAAAAAGGAAGGGCTATCATACCCTAAAAAACAGGCTCAACTCAAGAGAACTGGACGAAGGACCGCCGGTGGGATAGAATGACGGAGATGCCGATCTACGAGTTTTGCTGCCCCGGTTGCGGAAAACGCTTCGAGGCTCTTGTCCGCCTCGGGGGGGAAAAAGACGTCGTCTGCGCCTTCTGCGGCGCCCGGGACGTCCGCAAACTCCTCTCCGCCTTCGGCATCGGGGGGGGATCGAGCCGCTTGAAAAGCTCCTCCAGCGGCTGCGCCTCCTGCTCCAGTCCCTCCTGCAGCACCTGCCGGTAGCGCATGGGGGACATCCGGATCGGCGTTGACACGGGCGGGACCTTCACCGATTTCGTCATCGTCCGGGACGGCCGCCTGACGACCCAGAAGCTCCCCTCGACGCCCGCCGACCCGTCGCTGGCCATCCTCGAGGGCCTCCGTTCTTTCCTAGGACGGAGAGGCCGCGTCCTCATCGTCCACGGCACGACCGTTGCCACGAACGCCCTTCTCGAGCGGAAAGGCGCCCGGACGGCCCTCGTCACGACCCGGGGTTTCGAGGACATTCTCTCCATCGGCCGTCAGACAAGGCGCCTTCTTTACAGCCTGGGGGGGGAAAAGCGACGGCCGCTCGTCGACCGTGACCTCTCTTTCGGCGTGAGCGAACGGACGACGGCCGCCGGCGTCGTCGAAAAGCGCCCCGACCCGGCTGAAATCCGGGATATCGCTAAACGCCTCCGCGCCCGCGCCGTCGAGGCCGTGGCCGTCTCATTCGTCAACGCCTATGCCGACGGGACAAACGAGGAGGCGGCCCTGGCCGCTCTCCGCCGGGCAGGCTTCCTGGCCTGCGCTTCCTCCCGGATCCTTCCGGAATATCGGGAATACGAGCGAACCTCGACCACGGCCGTCAACGCCTATCTCATGCCCATCCTCGACCGCTATCTGGGGAAGCTCGAAGACGAAATCGACCGGGCCGAGCTGCGGATCATGCAGTCGAATGAGGGCTACATCTCGGCGGGCAAAGCCAAGGCCGAACCGATCCGGACCGCCCTCTCCGGCCCGGCCGGCGGGGCCGTCGGCGCGCTTTATCTGGCCCGGGCCGCCGGGTTCCCGAAAATCGTCAGTTTCGACATGGGGGGAACGTCGACCGACGTCTCCCTCATCGACGGCTTCCTCCGGCGAACGAACGAGGCCTTTATCGGCGACTTTCCGGTCCGCCTGCCGATCATCGACATCCACTCCGTCGGGGCGGGCGGCGGATCCCTGGCCGCGGTCGATAAGGGCGGCTCCCTTCGCGTCGGACCGGAAAGCGCCGGGGCCGATCCGGGTCCGGCCTGCTACGGGAAGGGGGACCTTCCGACCGTGACCGACGCCAACCTCGTCCTCGGCCGGATCGATCCCGACTTCTTCCTCGGCGGCCGGATGAAGATCGACCCCGAGCGGAGCCTGGAAGCCGTCGGCCGGCTCGCCGCCGCGATCGGGAAATCCGTTCCCGACACGGCCCAGGGAATCGTCGATATCGCCAACGCCAACATGGAAAAGGCCATCCGGGTCATCTCGATCGAACGCGGGATCGATCCCCGGGACTTCACCCTCTTGTCCTTCGGCGGCGCGGGCGGTATGCATGCCGTCGACATGGCCGCCCATCTCCGGATGAAAAGCGTCCTCGCCCCGGCGAACGCCGG
>VGJF01000359.1 GCA_016867585.1 Candidatus Aminicenantota bacterium
CGGAAACCATTTCCACTACCGCTGGAACCCGCAGGCCTACGCCGGGGCGGGCTACGGCGCGGTCATGATCGACTTCCACGGCTCGACCGGCTACGGCCAGGCCTTCACCGACTCGATCCGCGGCGACTGGGGCGGAAAGCCCCTCGAGGACCTGAAGAAGGGGTTGGCCGCGGCCCTCGCCCGCTATCCCTGGCTCGATGGCGGGCGGGTCGGGGCGCTGGGCGCCTCCTTCGGCGGTTACATGATCAACTGGATCGCCGGAGTCTGGCCCGACGGCTTCCGCTGCCTCGTCAACCACGACGGCAACCTCGATGAGCGGCTGGCCTATTACGACACCGAGGAGCTCTGGTTTCCGGAGTGGGATCACATGGGGACGCCCTGGGACAATCCCGAGGGCTACGAGAAGCACAACCCGGTGAACCTCGTCAAGAACTGGAAGACGCCGATGCTCGTCATCCACGGCGCCCTCGACTTCCGAGTCGTCGAGACGCAGGGGATGTCGACCTTCACCGCTCTCCAGCGGCGGGGGATCCCCAGCAAGTTCCTCTATTTCCCGGACGAGAACCACTGGGTCCTCAAGCCCCATAACTCGATCTTGTGGCACGAGACGGTCCTCGGCTGGCTCGACCGGTGGCTGAAATGACCGGTCCGTCCTGTTTCGCCGCCGCCGAAGCCTGACGTCCGGAAAGCGCCTCGGTCCATGGCGGCTCCTCGGAACGGGAAAATTTCGCTTTCCCTATTTTCCGTACGCGTCTTTACGATGTTTGATCCGATAAATGTAGATTCGACGCGCCCCGTCGTCGATTCGGTAGAGGAGTCGATAATCGCCGGACCTCAGGCGATACCCTTCCTCCCGCGTCAGTTTGAGCGAGTCGTGCGGTCGTGCGTCCGCGGATAGCGATGGGATGCGTTGGATGACCCGTTGAAAGATGCGGGATTCGAGCTCGTCGAGGTCTTTTTGAGCCGCCGGCAGGAGATAAATTTCATACACGTCGATTCAGAAGATACGCATCGAGAGAGACGGCTTGACCTTCCAAGGCCTGGAGTTCTTTTAAATCGATGATGTCTTCCTTGAGCTCCTCGCGGGCCATTTGCTCAATAATGGCTTTTTCGACAAAAAAACCGTATTTGACCCCTCTCTCTCGGCAAAAGCGCTTTGCCCGCTCTGCCACTTCGTAATCCACCTTGACGGCCAACGTTGTCTTTTTTTCATTCATCTCTTTTCCATGATAATTGATAAAGTTAACTTTGTCAAGATAAAGTTAACTTTTATTTGCGGGTTTCGGCGAGAAAGCCGCCGGCGGCCGAGATCAGGGCGAAGATGAAGGCCTGCCAGACCGCATGAAGGGCGATTTTGCCCGTCGTCAGGGCTTCGGCGGCGGAAATTCCGGGCAGAAGGCGGGGCCAAAAAGCCTGAAGGACGGCCCATAGAGCGCCGATGCCGATCCCTCCCAAAACGGCCCAGCCGACGCGCTTGCCGACGGAGGCCCCGCCCGCCCAGCGGGTCGAAAGCCAGGCGGCGATGAAGGGGACAAAGACCGCCAGCCACCAGATTTCGCCCAAGGTCGGAATCGTCCCCTTGAGCTTGAAGAAGAGGAAGTCCATGAGGCCGAGGGCGGCCGTCGCGGCCAAGGCGACGAGGGGAACGTGCCAAGAGCGCGGCCTCAGGCCTTTCCTGGCTTCGGCCCTCCGTTTCATCCGGCGCCGGACGGTCAGGGGGAAATTGTAGAAGGCGTCGAAGACGAAATGCTCGAGCCAGGCCCCCTTCTCGCCGAATATGGGGACGACGTGGACGGCGCCCGTGGCCCAGTGGCCGGCCATGAAGCGGGCCAGTTCCGGATAGCGGTAGGCCATTTGGATGGGGAAGGCCAGGTAGCCGATGTACTTGAAATAGCTCAGCCCGAAGGCGATCTTGTAGTCCTTGAAGTTCCGCTCCTTGATGACGAGATACGTCGTGTAGAGGCCGCGGACAAACGAGCCCGGCGAAATCGGCGTCACCTGGAAGAGGGCCAGGATCATCCCCACGGCCAAGGTGGCCTGCTGCCAGGTCAGCTGGGGGTTGGCCTTCACGTAGATGAACGCCGCCGCCACGGAAATGATCTGGGTGATGGGAAGGGTGCAGATATGGACGGCCAGGCTCTTGAGGTACTTCTGGATGAAGGGTTCGCGGAGCTGGCTCATGATCTTCTCGGCCTCGGCTCGGCCCAGAATCCCGCTCGACTCGCCCTGGTCGATCATCTCCCGGAGCCATTTCTCCCGCTCGGCGGCGTTGAAGTAGAGCTTGAGCGGCCGGACGAAGATGGCCGAGAGGCGCGCCATGAAGTAAGCGCCGTCGGTCAGGAAACGGTGGAGGCCGGCGGGGAGGACGGAAAAGGGGAGATGGAGATAGTAGCGCCAAGGGGCTCGGGCGATCTTGAGGGCCCGCTCCTCCGAGACGCGACCGGCCCTGAGCCAGCGTATCTGGGCCTCGGCGATCCGGGCCCGGCTCGCCCGAAGGAAATAGCCGGGGCTCGTCAGCGTCCGGCCGTAGTGGCGGCGGAGGTCGGCCCGGCCCCAGAGCTTTCTGAGGAACGGGACGAGGAGGAGGGGCATGAGCCAGACCGGGTATTTCCACCACGTCCGTCCCGGCCAGGCGAAGAGGAAGA
>VGJF01000360.1 GCA_016867585.1 Candidatus Aminicenantota bacterium
AGAAAGCCGAGATGTTCGGCGAATCCGTCGTCCGCGACTACCGGATCGTCGACCATGACTGCGAGGACCTCGGCTCCCTCGTCCATGTCGCCCGGACGGCGACGGGCACGGAGGTTTACGTCAACGCCGTCTTCCACGGCGCGGACGTCAAGATCGTCACCGGGCTCGTCGAAAGCCATTTCATGGCCGGGGTCTCCGGGGGGAGGAAGGGCGTCTGTCCGGCCCTGGTCGACAAGCGGACGATCGAGAAATTCCACAGCCCCGCCTTCCTCGAATCCCCCCTGGCCGACAACCTCATCCTCGACGGAAACCCCTGCCATGCCGAGGCCCTCGAGGTCGCCCGGACGGTCGGCGTGGATTTCCTGGTCAACGTCACCCTCGACAGAGACATGAGGCCGACCGGCGTTTTCGCCGGCCACCTCGAAGAGGCCCACCTCCGGGCCGTCCGCTTCATGAAGGGGTACACGGCGATTCCCGTCGGCCGGGAATACGACATCGTCTTGACCCACGCCGGTTATGCCGGCCGGAACCACTACCAGTCGGCCAAAGCGGGCTGCACGGCGGTTCCGGCGGCCCGAAAAGGGGGAACGATCATCCTCGCCGCCGACAACCGAGACCCGGAGCCCATCGGGAGCCCGGAATACCGCCGCCTCCTCGGATTGTTCAAGGAACGCGGCGGGATCGAAGGCTACCTGGAGATGATTCTCGACCCCGGCTGGACGTTCACAAAGGACCAGTGGGAACCGGAAGTCTGGGGACGGGTGACCCGGAAGGTCGGCGATGCAGGGCTGATCTATTGCAGCCCGCAAATCCCGGCGGCGGATGATGCCTTGCTCCCCGGCCTTCCGGGGAGATTTTTTCTCGATCCTGAAGACGGCCTCATCGGCCGGGAGGCGGCCCAGGCCATGGTCCAGAACGCCCTTCTCTTCGCCGTCCATCGATGGGCCGAAAGAGGAGAGGCGTCTCCGTCCGTCGCCTTCCTCCGCGAAGGGCCCTACGGCGTTCCCGTCGCTATCTGATCGCCGCGCCCTGCGTGTCCCGGTGGAAGCTGTCGGCCCAGTGCTTGATGTCCCGGTAGAAATCGAGGGTGAAGAGGTCCCAGGCCGCCCCTTGATCGCGGACGAAGATCAGGTATTCCGGCCTCCCGAGGGCGGTCTGGTAGGCGCTTTCCATCTCCCGCTGTCTGTAGAGCTCGGCCTGTTTTCCGGGGAGGGAGGCGAAGATTTCGATATGAAAGTAGCCCGCGCCGGCGAAGGCCTTTTGGACGGGTTCGAGCCGCGGCCCGAAGACAAGGATATCCTCCCGCCAGGCGGTGCAGGCCTCGAGCTTCCTTTGGAACTCCAAGGAGGGAAGGGGAGAGGCGCCGGCGGCCTTTTCCCTCCGGGCGACCCGATCGGCCGAGTAATACAGTCCCGCGAATCCTTGACCTCGCTTCGACTCCTGGACTACAATCCGGCTGAATTCGGACGCCAGGAGGCCAAACATGCCGTCTTCAACGTGGAGCCGCCGGTCTTTCATCCGAACGGTCGGAGCCCTGGGCCTGGGCGCCTGCGGGATGACGGCCGACGCCCTCGAACGGGTCGCCGCCGCCTCCCAATCGGTCGCCGGCCGCTCGCCCGAGGACGTCGCCAAGGACGAGTTCTATTGGCGGGAAGTCCAGCTCGCCTTCAAGCTCGACCGGTCCCTCATCAACCTCAACAACGGCTTCACCTGCCCGACGCCCCGGGTCGCCCTGGAGGCCGTCTGGCGCTACATGGACATGGTCAACATGCTCCCCGTCCACTACCAGGCGATGATCGCCCGCAACAGCGAGACGATCCGCCTCCGGATGGCCAAGGAATTCGGCTGCGGCCCCGACGAGATCGCCCTGACCCGCGGGGCGAGCGAGGCCCTCCAGATCGTCCAGAACGGGATCGATCTCGAGCCCGGCGACGAGGTCGTGACGACCGACCAGGACTATCCCCGGATGCTGACGACCTGGGACCAGCGGATGCGGCGCGACGGGATCAAGGTGACCCGCTTCCAGTTCCCCGTGCCGACGACCCAGGACGACCTCTACCAGAGGTTCGAAAAAGCCATCAGCCCGCGGACGAAGGTCTTCCATTTCACCCATATCACCAACTTGACGGCCCAGCTGTTCCCGGTCCAGCGGCTCTCACGTCTCGCCCGGTCCAAGGGGATCGTGACGATCGTCGACGGCGCCCATGCCTTGGGGCACTTCCCCTTCAATCTCCGGGACCTCGAATGCGACGCCTACGGCGTCAGCCTCCACAAATGGCTCCTCGCCCCCCTCGGAAACGGCTGCCTCTACGTCCGGAAGGAGATGATCCCGAAGTTCTGGCCCCTCCAGGCGGCCCCGGAACAGCAGGACAACGACATCCGTAAATTCGAATCCATCGGGACCCACCCCTGGGCGCTCCGGGCGGGGCTGGGAGAGGCCCTGGCCTTCCACCAGGCCATCGGGGCGGAACGCAAGGCGGCCCGGCTGCGCTACCTGAACCTCCGCTGGGCCGACGCCCTCAAGGTCCATCCCCGGATCAAGGTCCTGACGGATTTCTCGGACCCGCCCCAGGCCTGGGGCGTGGCCGCGGTCACGATCGAGGACATGGACGTCCGGTC
>VGJF01000361.1 GCA_016867585.1 Candidatus Aminicenantota bacterium
TTTTGGAGGTCCGCATGGACAAAGGGCGCGGCGACGGCCGCGGCGAAGACGGCGAGGAAGACGCGGACCGCCGTCAGGCGAATGACCGGACGGGATTTCGCGGCGGGTCGGCTCATGGGGACTCCTTGCTCGAAATCGTTCGGTCCGGAAGCGCCGTCCAAAGGACACGGACGGGCTCCGGGCGGACGAGAAGAAGCTTAAAGCCGCCCCCGAAGCTTGTCAAGGACGGCCGGAAGCCGAACGGGCCGGGGGGTTATTTCCGGTCCGCGAACTTCAGGTTGATCCAGAAGTCGTACTTCTTGGGGCCCCCCCGCATGGCCGTCAGCGAGCCGCCTCCGCCGCCCATGTCGCCCCCCCCGCCTTCGTAGCCGCTCGTGAGTTGGGCCTCGAGGTTCGTTTCCCCGGCCCTGGCTTGGACGCCGCGCTCCCCGATCTGGGCCGCCCGCTGCCTCTTCATCTCGGCCGTCATTCCCCCCCATTCGAATCCGAGCTTGAACGGCTTGGAGAGGTCGAGCTTGGTCTTGGCCGCGGGATCGTCGAGCAGGGCGAGCGGGACGACGGCCTCGAACGCCGCTCCGGTCTTGCTCCGAGCGTAGCGGTAAGTCCCCGAGGCCGTCCCGGGATGGGGGACGGGATTCCCTTTGCCATCGACGACGTCGCAGGCGAAGAGGCGGTACAGCGGCTTCTTCCGGATCTCGGCCTTCCGCTCTTCGGTCAGGATCTGGCCGCCTTCCTCCATCTCGCCGATAAGCTGATCGGCCGTGACCATTTTCTGGCGAAGATGGAAGCCGTGGGTCTTCTTGTTCTTGCCCTCGGGGTTGATCCAGATGGTCATCCCCGTCTGGTCGAGGGAGCTGATGAACTTCGGGTCGTTGAAGATGGCGATGAGAAAGAGGAAGTTGGCGTCGTGCCGGAATCCGAAATTCAGCTTGTACTCGTTCCAAAGGTTCAAGGTCTCCGGGGCCCAGTCCACGGCCGCGCCGTCGATTTGGACGGGGGTCGCCGTCCAGGCGCTCTCGAAGATCTTGTCCTTGTCCTTCTGGCCGGCGGCCGGAAGGGCGGCGATCGAAACCGCCAGGATGACGGCGAACATTTTTAGATGTCTCATGACGTCCTCCTTGGGATGGATGTCAAGAGAAAATTGTAGACCAATCCCCCGGCTTCGTCAAATCGGCCTCGCCGGAGCCCGAACGGGCCGCGGCTCCGCCCCTCCTCAGGCCAGAATCCTCCGGACGACGTCGACGGCGCTGGCCGCGTCCGGAGCGTAGCCCCGGGCCCCGATCTCGTCGGCATAATCCTGGGTCAGGGGGGCCCCCCCGACGATGACCGGAATCGCGAGACCGGCGGACCGGACGGCCTCGACGACGGCCTTCATCTGGATCATCGTCGTCGTCAGGAGGGCCGAGAGGGCGACGACTCCGGCCCGCTCGCTCCGGGCCGCCTCGACGAACCTGTCCGCCGGCACGTCGGCCCCGAGGTCGACGATCTTGTATCCAGCCCCTTTGAGCATCATGGCCACGAGGTTCTTCCCGATGTCGTGGAGGTCGCCCTTGACCGTTCCGATGACAACCACGCCCTTGGGCTCGACCTTGTCCTTGACGAGGAGCGGCTCGAGCTTGGACAGGGCGGCGTTCATCGCCCGGGCCGCGACAAGGACTTCGGGGATGAAGATCTCGTTGTTCTTGAAGAGGACCCCGACCTGTTCCATCCCGGCGATCAGGCCGTCGTTCAGGATTTGGCGCGTCGGCAGGCCGGCGGCCAGGGCTTGGTCGACGAGGGCTTCGACTTCGGCCTTTTTCCCCTCGAGGAGGGCTTCCCGGAGCTTGTCGAGCATGGCCCTGCCTCCCTATCTCCCCGCGTCTCTTTTCGCCTCCGGTTCGGCCGGCGGCTTGAAGAGGCGCTTGACGTCGCGGAGGCCCCTTTCGAGGTAGGGCGTGGGCTTGTCCATCCATTCCGGCCGCGGCTTGCCGAGGAGATAGTGGTCGAAAAACTCGTCCTGGAAGACGGTCCAGTACTTCTGGTTGTCGCGCTCGCGGAGGCCGTGCTTCTCGCCGTTGAAATTGAACATGTAGGCTTCCTTGCCCAGCCTCCGGAGGGCGGCAAAGAATTCAATCCCCTGGTACCAGGGCACGGCGTCGTCCTCGTCGTTGTGGATCGAGAGGTAAGGCGTGTTGACCCTCTCGGCCCAGAAGACCGGGGAATTTTCGATATACTGGAGGGCCCTCTCGAAGAGGGGGGCCCCGATCCGGCTCTGCGTCTTTTCGTACTGGAATTGGCGGACCATCCCCGAACCCCAGCGGATCCCGCCGTAAGCGCTCGTCATGTTCGAGACCGAGGCCCCCGCCTGGACGGCGGCGAAGATGTCGGTCTGGGTGATCATGTAGGTGATCTGGTACCCGCCCCAGCTGTGCCCCTGGATGCCGATCCGCTTGGGGTCGATGTAGCCCTCGCCGACGACTTTCTGGATCGCCGGCAGGACGCACCTCATCGCGCTGTCGCCGGGATAGCCGACCTCGTAGATGATGTCGGGCTGGAGGAGGACGTAGCCGTTCGAGGCGAAGCGGCTGAAGTTGATGCTCGTTCCCGGCCCCGGGGCCTGATAGCGATGGAGCCC